>NZ_DLHL01000015.1 GCF_002483225.1 Gemmatimonas sp. UBA7669
ACCGGTTTTTCAGCACCCTGTTAGAGCGAGAGTTCGATCCCGTGGTACACGGCGCGACGATTCGGCTCGTCCAATCCTGAGCGAAGGTCCAGCAGATTCACCGACACGGTGCTGTTGCCGTCGGGCCGACATCCGAAAACCGACGCGGCGGCTTCGACCATCAGCCGTTCTCCCGTCGACCAATCCGCCCGCGCGAGCAGCCGTGGAAAATCAATACCGCCGCCGTTCGGGAGGTACGGGACTACCCAATGATCCCCGCGGCGCTGAAAGACCGGTGAGCGGGTCAGGAGGAAAAGTGCTGCGCGATATTGCGGGCCGCGCGCGGCGGCCACCTGCAGTGGCGTCATCGTGTACTCCAGCGAGCGTGGTTGCTGCCACACGGCGAATCCGTCCGGCAAGATCACGGTATGGGTGGCGCAGCACCGGGCCAACCTACGCGGTTACGCCGTGCGAGCAGCAGCTACCAGGCGCCGTTAAGTCCGACTCGCAGACTGCTCATGCGCCGCAATCGCGGACGCCAGCTCCGGATGCTTGGCGACCAAGAGGCGAAGCAGCTGCAACGCGCGCGTTCCATCGGTCAGCATCACCGCAGTGAGCGGATCTGCGCATCGCGTGGCCTCCATGGCCGCCCGGCGAGCTCCGGCTTCTGCCATCGTGCCCGACTGATATTTGGTGTAGCGATAGGTGACATCACGATCCTTATGACCCAGCGCCTGACGAACATCTTCGATCGATGCCCCAGCGCGGATCCAGCCGACTGCCGCGTCGTGCCGGAAGTCATGAATGCGATGCCCGCGAACGTTTGGCCGCGCCGTGAGGCCTGTGCGCACGCTGTTCCATGCCTTCGAGAACGTGGACTTCTTGAGCAGCGGTTGCTCGTCTCCCCACGCCGGAGCGGAGGCATCGGTACGCCATCCACGTGCTTCGGCGATCTTTTTCCACTCCAGCATCGCGAGCGTCAGTGGCGGCGGCGACGTGAGCCGGCGCTTGTGGTTTGGTCCCAGCTCCGAGTGGCCTTCAAGAAGGACGACAGGCTCGACTTCCAACAGCAGCCACTGATCCCACTTCATACGCAGCATTTCCGAAAGACGGGCCCCCGTCCAATAGAGCACGATGAGCATGTACTTGAACATCACCCAGTCGCGCTGGGTCAGCGCAGGGCTGTGCGGCGTCGGCCGCATGGCTTGCTCGTCACAGTAAGCGAGGCACGCCTCGAAGTCGCCCGGCTCCAACAGGTGCTCGTTCGAGTCGCCTTCGTTCTCGATGACACTGTCGGGCTCATTCAGCCCAACGAACCACTTGGCGTAACGTCGCATTCCGAATGCACGCAGCGCCCCAAGGGCGCGGAGGTCGCGATTCACCGTCGAACCGGACACGACCTTGTCTTGCCGCTGAACATGTCCAAGCTTCGGCGCCTTCGCGGGATCGCGCCGCGCCGCGCCGTACTGCGTCAGCTTGTGTTCATCCCAGAGGATGTCGGCGGGCTGTAGCTTGCCGGCGTCCTCATCGCCGTCACCGAGAAAGCGTGCGTAGCAAACGTACGAGTGGAGATAGCGCGCGACCGTGTCATCGCTGAGCCGCCTACTCTTCTTACGCGGATTGTTCCGATTCGTCGTGCGGCGCTCCTCGCCGAAAGTCGCTACGAGGTCACCGAATGTCAGGGGCCCCACGCCGTCTGCCCTTGGCAGCGCCCGGGTCGGGAGTCCCAGCCCTTTCACCGTCAGGCTGTGGACGTGCTTGAGGTTCTCGCCGACCAAGGCGGCCAATCGTTCGATCGTGATGTCACCGTGCTTGAGGGCCATCGCGAGATCGAGCCGGCGCCCCGCGATGATCTCATCGTGCAAGAGTGCATGCAGGACCTGCGCCTCCTCGGGCGTGGTCGCCGCGGTGCGAAGTGCCAATCGCGGCCATGCCTTGGTGCGCGGATTGCACGTGATATAGTAGGCGCCGTCGCGTTCGTAACATCCCATGCTTATCGCCCCCCGACCGACAGAGGGGCAGCAGCAGCGCAGTCTGTCCCAACGACCGGCCCCCGCATGGCGTGGCCGAGGGCGCTCCGGTCCCAGAGTGGCCGTCCGAACGGTGAGCGCCCGGCCTTCCATCCATAGACGATCTTCCTCTTCGCGGAAAAGCTTGGGTCGGATGGAAGCACACCGAAGACCTCCGTCACGAGGTCGTCCGCGGTGGCCACTCCGCCGCGCTCGATGAGCTGGGGGCCGATCATGGACCAGCCGGCGGCCACGCCCAAAGACGTCGATGGCTTTGCAGGATCGGCGGCGACGCGTGCAGCGCACGCTTCACGCCCGGTTGCCGTCGCGGACTTGCTCGGCGCCGCATCCAGGATGGGATGATGGCGACGCCGCTTGGAACGGCTTGCCGGGCGAGAAATGGACGGGATCTGATGAACTGACGACATGGGAAACGTCCTCAAGTAGGCAGGTGTGGCCCACTCTAGCTGCCGTGCCGAATGCAGCGGATTTCTCCCACTCACCCCATTTGCCCCCGGCCGCCGCCGCGAAACGAGCCCGCGGGAACCGGGCGCGAAGGGGGATTCCCGTTGCGCATTCGTTGCGCAGAACCGCGGAAATCGACGAAACCGCAGAAATTCTGAGAGTACCGGAAGTGACCGCCCGCGGCGCCGTCCAACGCCCTATCCTGTTTCCTGGCAATCATTTGCGAGCACCGCACACGAAAAAGCCCCGCGCGCAGGAGCATGTCCTGAGGCGGGGCCAACGCGGGTGAACCGTATTTCGAGACCGGTGCCTTCAACCACTCGGCCACCTGTCCAACGTGGCGCGGTGCAACACGGTCAAGCATTGCGGTGCGCCCTCCACAGCGTGGAACAACCGCCGCAGAGCCTCAATAGCTAATCGACTGAGCAGTAGGGATCAAGGGCCGGTATCTCCCGGCGGGGCTGACTGGCGTTCACCTCGGGTCTGCGGGGTGGGACCCGGCGCCAGGGTGGCCGCCACGAGGTCCGGGGAGCAGTTTGCGCGCATGAGCACACCCTCCTCCCCCGCCCTACCCCCGGGCGTACGACGCGTTCTGGTGGCCGGCAACGGCGGCCCCGCCATTGCCGCTCGCATCCGCGCCGCCCGGCCAGACCTCGAGGTCCGCGATGGGACTCCTGCTAACGTGACGGCCGAAGACATGACCTGGGCCGACGCCTTAGTGGCGTTTCGTGTGCCGCCGGTCTGCCGGCCGTCAGGCACTTCTGGAAGCGTGCAGGCGCAGTTGGGCAGCGTACGCTGGGTGCAAAGCACCGGCGCCGGGGTGGACCCCTGGCTGGAGCCCGGCTTGCTGCCGGACAACGTGCTGCTCACGCGCTCGTCGGAATCGTTCGGGCCCATGATCGCCGAGTGGGTGGTCTCGCGCATTTTTGCCATTCAGCTTCAGCTGCTGCCGCTGGCCGATGCGCAGCGCTGTGGGCAGTGGGCGCCGCGCGACATTCCGCGAGTAGCCGGCACGCACGCGGTGCTGCTGGGCACGGGTGACATTGGCCGCGCGGTGGCGACGCTACTTAGCGGTCTTGGGGTGCGCGTGAGCGGGGTGTCGCGCAGTGGACACTCGGGCCACCCGGCGTTCAGCGCCATGCACCGCGTGGAAGCGCTGGCCGAGGTGGTGCACGATGCGGACTGGCTGGTGGTGAGCACGCCCGATACGCCGGCCACGCGTGGCCTCGTGTCCCGCGAGGTACTGAGCCGCTGCCGCGGCGCGGTGCTGCTCAATGCCGGCCGCGGCGCGGTGGTGGAGGAGACGGCCATTCCCGAAGCGCTCAACGCAGGCTGGCTGCGCGGCGCGGCGCTGGATGTGTTCGTCGAGGAGCCGCTGCCGGCGTCGTCGCCGCTGTGGAGCGATACGCGGGTGCTGGTGTCGCCGCACATCTCGGGGCTGACAACGGCGGAGGGCGCGGCGGGGGCGTTTTTGGAGAACCTGGCGGCGATTGAGCGTGGGCAGGTGCCGACGTGGGCGGTGGACAAGGAGCGGGGCTACTAGGAACAGCAAACTGCGATAGCCGGGCGGCGAGACGGCAAACTGCGATAGCCGTGCCTCGGAAGCCGTGCTACGGAAGCCGTAGGGCAGCAGCCTCACTGCGAACTGCGGTTGAGGCGTGAGCAGTGCCCGTTACGGCCACCGCTCCTTGGCGCCCGTGACCGGATCCACGGCCTCATACCAGCTCACGGTTGCGGCAAGGTTGTCGGTAAAGATCACTACGTTGGAACCCACGTACCCGGCCGATTTTGCAGCTGCCGAGGTGTAAAGAAATCCAGTGAGCCCAAGCTAGTTGCCAATTTCACCGAGGCACTGCGGAAGTTCGTACCCCGCAAAACGTCCAGTCGCCGGATCGACGCGAGAAAGGTCGAACTCTTCGGTCAATTCCTTCTCGGAAACTCGCAGGGCCTGCAACAGGGCCACGTTCCTCAGATCCACGAGTTTTTCAAGGCACGCTTCGACAGGAAGCGTAAGGCGTGCCGCCGTTGGCGGACCAACTGTTCCTGACCTTACAGCGGTCCCACCGAATACCTCCGCGAATACGGTAGACTGACTATCGGACAGATAGAATGCCGGAAATCGATTGAGTCCGTTGAACCTGTTGTGAGTGTATTTGTAGCCAATTGGAGCGAGGAGCTTGGGAAGCGACCCACCGTCCCGACGCAAACGCACCGCAGGTATGTCCCGCGTCCATAGCTGCTGACTTCGAACGCGCTGGGCCGACGCCAGGATATCCCGCCACTGCGAAACACGGTCGCCGAACGTGGGATACAGCGTCGCATACTCGCGTGTGCTGATCGCCATTATCCCACGTCACCCATCCACAATCCTGCCGCCCACTGCTCCACGGCCGCCGCACGTCCTGGCTCACAGAGCGCTGCCACCGGGGTGAGTCCGCCAAGCTGACGCTGAGGTGTCTGGAGCCACGCTGCTATAGCACGCTGGTCATCATTGTAGATCTGCGCGAGCATCGCCAACACATTGCCAAATGGTGCAAGCGCGGACTGGAGAGCCTCGGCGTGCGGCGTCTTGTGCACCGTGCTGTATTTCGCGCCAAGAGACTGTGCGAGTGTCTTGAGGGGCACGCCAAGTGCCTTGGCGATCCTGGATGCGTCCCAACGTCCAGACTCAGCGTGACGAAGATGCACGGCGGGAAGTTCGAAAGCATCGGCCACATGTGCGGCTGACGAGGCATGTGGCGGAAGCTCTCCGACGAGTCGTAGCAGGTACGATTCCAGAATTGTGGAGAGACGAAGATCTTCTGGGCCAAGAAACGCGTCGACGCCCGCCGTGATGGCCGCGGCATGCGCCTGCTCATAGCGTTCACGACTCGTTGCTCCGGCGGTGAGGATCACGCGAGGCGCATAGCTCTGCGCGGATTCGCGAACCGACCGCAACCGCAGCATCGCGCTCTTGAAACGATGGGCGAGTCGGATGGAATCGCTGGTATCTACGTCAGATACCATGGCCTCCCAGTCCGCCACGACAATACCAACAGGTTCGCGCCCAGCACGCGCAACGGCGTCGTCCCAGCTCCCCGATTCAATCGGACGAAGCTGCAACTCCTCGACAGCCTGATTGACCACGTGGCGGGTCTTGCGATTGGGCTCGAGCACCAGAACGTCAGCCACGACACCTCGCTTGAAAATATACCAAGAATATACCCAATATCCACATATGATGCAACGCCCGATGAAACGGAGAGGGCGGAGGTCCCTCATGGCTGTATCGCAAAACAAACAAATACAACACGTTACAGCACACGACTGGGAGTATGATACACGTGAAGTATATACCTCACGTGTATCATACTTTCCGGACGGGCCCGGGCTGCTTGAGGCGAGGTCCTGCTACTTCATCCGCGCCAAGTCCGCCTCGGCCGCGATGGACCCGAACGCACCCCACTGCCCGGCCTGCACGATGCGCTGCATGAGCGACTTGGCCTCGGCCTCCTGTCCATTGCCCAGCATGTAGGCCGCCACGCCGTACGCCGAGGACACGTCCTGCACCGACAGCTCGCCGGTGGTGTTGGCGGGCAGCACGGAGTCGATGGGCAGCAGGCCCTTGTACATCTGCACCAGCTTGTGGTAGTTGGTGTTCTCGATGATCTGCATGTTGGCCGAAATGCCATCGAGCGACTTGATGGCGTCTTCCACACGACCGGCGCGGCGCAGGCTGTGATACAGCCAGTGGGTCATGGACACGCGGCGATCGTCGTTGCTGGCCACATCCAGCTCGGCCTGCGCCACACGCGCGGCGTCGGCGTAGTTGCCCTTGAGGTAGTGCGCGAGCGCGAGGTGATAGCGCACGTTGCTCTGCAGGGTGCCAATGGGCTGGTTGAGCGCATTGGGCTGGCCGTCGGGCTCCACTTCATCGGGCTTGCCCGCGGTGAGCTGCTCGGCACGCTCGAAGTCGGCAATGGCCTTGTCGAACTCACGCACCGACAGGTAGCGATGCCCACGATGCCGCAGCAGCCAGTGGTTGTCGGGCGCGAGGGTGAGGCCATGGGTGTACACGGCAATGGCCTCCTGCAAACGCCCCAGATAGCCCAGACGACGTCCGTACCAGATGAGCGAGTCGATGTTGGCCGGCGCGCGTGTGTAGGCCTGCTGCGCGGTGTCGAGCTGCGCCAGATAGCGGCTGCGCGCGGCGTCGGACAGCGGGAAGTTGCGCAGGGTGTCGCCCAGCAGCGACACGCCCTGATACGGGGCCTCAGGCGGAATGAGCGCAGCCGGGGCATCGGCCGGGGCGCTGCAGGCAACAGTCAGCGCGACAAGGCCGGCAACGGGCAGCAGACGGGACCACGTGGTCATGGCAACGGGGTGGGAGTGGGGGGAGGGTGTGTGTCTCCCCCAATCTCCCGTTGGGGCCGAGGTCCCGCCAGCGATCGCCGCGCTCGTATGGCCGAAGGCGCGCCCCTGATCGGCTGGACCTTGCGGCTCGCTCAGGAGTGCCGTACAGTACCTTATACAGTACCTTTAGCAGTCCATCATACGATATCCGGAGCGGCATATGTTCGTCATCAAGCAGGCGGGAATCGGCATGGCCACCATGAGTGATCTCAAGACTCAGGCCAAGCAGACGCTGGCTGCCGCTCAGGACGCCCGCATATACGTGCTCAACGACGGCAAGCCAGTTGCAGGGATCGTGAGCCTGGAAATCATGAGTCTCGTGGAAGATCTCCTCGAGGATCAGGCGCTGGCAAAGGTGGCGCAGGAGCGCATGACTGCCGTCGAGTCTGGCAGCGAGGCACTGCTCGACGAAGACGACTTCTTCGCGCAAGCTGATGCAATGTTGGCTGCTGGCTCCGCCATAGCTACGCCGAAGAAGGGCGCGCGGTCAGCCACAGGCAGCGCACGCACACGCAAGACACGGCGGTGAGCAAGAGGGAGACGCGGGCGGAGACATCGCGGTGGCGTCTCCGATTCTCTCCACGAATACTGCGTGAAGATCTCCCTGCCATCGGAGACGCCGCGTTCCAGATCGCACGCAAGGCGATAACAGAAAAACTGGCTACGGCGCCAGAACAGTTCGGCGCACCGCTACGTAGTCCGCTGGTCGGAATGCGCAAACTGCGTGTGTCGCATGTGCGCATTGTGTATCGCGTAGACGTGAATCGACACGAAGTACACATCTTCATGATCGGTGCCCGGCGCGATATCTGGGTTCAGAATCAGGCAGATATCGTGGAGCGTGCCGAGGAACTAAGGCGGGAGCTCACCGGTCAGGTAGAGGCGGCGCAGGACGCAGCACCGCCTGCGCATGGTCGAAAGAATCGCTGAACAACCGACTACCGTAGAAACTGAGCAACGCAGAAAGCGCTCCCCAGCCACGCTCACAACAGCTCCCTGCCCTGCCGCGCCAGAAAGCGCATGAGCGGCGTGAACACCTGCCGCGCATCGCTGAGGTCGCGATTTCCCATGACGGCCAATGACCAATTGCCGTCCTGCATGGCCCCGAACTCCACGCCGATCCCGCTGCGTCCACCACCGCCACCGTGGCCCCAGGCGGCGCGGCCCTCGTAGGTCTTGAGACCCACACCGAGTCCGTAGGCCGCAGGCTTGGCGAGCGGCTCGGCGGTCCACATGAGGGCGCGCAGGGAGTCGGTGAGGAGACGCCCACGATGCATGGCGCGCGCAAACTTGAGCATGTCGTGTGCGGTGGCGTAGTAGCCGCCCAGTGACAGACCCTGCGAGCCAATGAACCAGCGATTGTCGACCACACCGCCCACGGCCAGCGGGTCGGTGTCCTCGCGCCAGGAATAGCCGTCGGCGCGCTGCGCGACATCGAAGCGCGCCGCACAGTCGCACCAGCCCTGCATGTCGGCCACGCGCAGAATGTGATTGCTGATGCTCTGCTCGTAGGATTCGCCGGTGACCTGCTCGATGATGGCGCCAAGCACGAGATAGCCTTCGTTGGCATAGCGATACCGTGTGCCAGGTTCAAAGAGCAGGTCGCGTGTTTTCAGTACCTGCAGCAGTTCACCGTGCGACTTGTAGCGTTTCTTGACGTTGAAGCTCGGCAGTTCGAACAATCCACCCAGACCAGCGGTATGCGTGAGCAGCTGACGCACCGTCATGCGCGAACCGATATCGGGCCGCGGATACTGCGGCAGAATGCGCTGCACGGTGTCGCTGAGGCGCAGCCGCCCCTCCTGCACCAACTGCAGAATGCGCACGGCGGTGAGCATCTTGTTGGCTGAGCCCAGGTGATAGCGCGTGTCGGCCACGGCAGCGCGTTCGTTGCCCGTGGCGGCGCGCACAGCCTGCCCTATGCCCCGTGTGAACACGATGGAGTCGCGATGCGCGATGGCCACGGTGCCCGACCACAGGTCGTGCTGCGCCCACCAGTTGAGCCAGTGCTGCACCACGGGCAGGACGGAGTCGGCTGGCACAGGGCGCGCAGGCAGCTCGGGTGGCCGACCCACGGCGGCTAAGGGGTCGATGCGCACATCCCAGCCCTGCAGCTTGTTGTTCTCGAGGTAGAGCGGAATCCAGCGCTCGTGACCGCCGCGGTGAGTTTGCACGAGCAGCCAGGGCTGCGCGCCGCGCTGCTCCACGCGTTGCACGGTGACACCGCCGGTGCTGCGGCGCGCGGACTCCATGCGTTTGGCCAGAGACTCGGCCGACTCGAAGGTGTAGGCGCTCTTGTCGAACCACTGACGCACGAAGTCCTTGTCGGACATGGGCGCGGGGAAGGCAAGCTGCGCGGCAAAGGCCCGCACGACGTCGGGCGCCGAGACGCTGTCGGGGAGGACAAATGCTGCGACTGAATGCGCGGACGACTGGGCGCGGATGGGCAGCGCGACAAGCAGCGTGGCAAAGAGCGTGGCCGCAACGCGAATTGGCGAATGTATGCGACGCATGGACCTGGGGTTCTGGGGAACGTATACCTTTTCAGGTATTCCCAAGACAGCGTCAGTGCGCGGAGGGTTCAGCCTCGCGTCAACGAATATTCAATCACGCTTCAGCGTCGCGACTCAAAGAACGCGCGCAACAACGCGCCGCTCTCCTCGGCCAATACGCCGCCCCGCACTTCGGGGCGGTGATTGAGCCGCGGATGCCGCACGATGTCCCCCACGCTGCCGCACATGCCGGCCTTGTCGTCCCAGGCGCCAAACACCACGCGTCCCACACGCGAGAGCACAATGGCCCCCGCGCACATGGCGCAGGGTTCGAGTGTGACCACAAGGGTGCAGTGACTCAGCACCTTGTCGCCGTGCTGTGCCGCCATGGCCCGCAATGCCAATACCTCGGCGTGGCTGGTGGCGTCACCGTCGCGCTTCATGCGGTTCTGCGTGCTGAGCAGCGGCTCGCCGCTTGCCGAGTCGATGATGACGGCGCCCACGGGCACTTCGCCGGCTTGGGCGGCAGTCTTGGCCTCGGCCAAAGCCAGATGCATGGCGTGCAGTACACCGGGGGCAAGCGGCGCGTTGTTCATGCCACCTGCCCGCGCAACGCCGCACGGCACATCACGGAGCCGGTGTCCAGCCGTAGTGCCGCGCAAGATACAGCTGCAGCGCCTCGGCCAAGGCGGCGGCAAAGCGTGTGCGCGAGGCCTCGGTGTCGCGTACACCATTCAGATGTGCTTCAATCTGAATGGCGTCGAGTGTGCCTCCACTCAGCGATCCATGACGCTGGGTGTTGTAGCCGCCGGTGAAATACGCCTGTCCTGCAAGTGGCGCAGGGTCGGCAGGCGATGGCACCGAGGCGTAGCCTGCGGCCACGAGCAACGCACCGAGGCTATTGCTGCCGCGCAGAATGCCGGCGCCACGATCGGCCGTGACACGCGAATCGGTGGCCAGTCGCGCCACACTGCTGCGCGAGAGCGCGCCAGCGGCTTCGAGTGCACTGTTGGACAGGCGCAGTTCGCTGTCGTCTACCAGATAGCCCAGCTCGAGACGTGGCACTTCGTGCGCGTGACCATGCAGGTCGATGACCAATCCACGTCCCTGCTGCGCGGTGACACGGGCGCGCGCCGAGTCGAGGGCGGCGTGGAACCACAGCCATGTGGTGTCGAGCATGCGGTTGCTGCCTACGGCTTCGCCCATGTCGCGATTGCCGTCGAACTTGCGGCGATGCAGGCGATTGACCACCAGATGCGGCGCATGCCCCGTGCGCGCCGCAAAGGCGACGGCAATGGCGCGTGCGAGTTCCTGGGTATTGAGATCGTTGACGGTCGTGCAGCCGCTGCAGTTGCGGTCGGCCAGGGTGGCGGGGCTCTGTGTGCCACCATGCGGCGCGATGAGTACCAGTGGCGCCGTGCCCAGTGTGTACTCCACGTAGCCGGCGGCATCGGCCACGGTGACACCGGCGCGCAGCGGCCCCACCGGCGCCGTGGGCATGGCTGGCGGCGGCGGTGGTGGTGGCGGTTCAGGCGGCGGCGCGACACTGCTGCCGTCACCGCCACCGCAGGCAAGCGCTGCCAGCCAGAGTGCCGGCAGCGCCCGAAGCCAACGCGTGTTACGTGCGGGCACCGTGTGTGAATACGAGTGCGTCCTGTCCGTCCTGCACATCCGCGACAATCGCGTCTCCCTCTTTGAACTTGCCTTCGAGTACCGCGAGTGCCAGAGGATTCTGGAGCAGCCGCTGCACGGCGCGCTTGAGTGGGCGGGCACCAAAGACCGGGTCGTAGCCTTCCTCGGCCAGCGCCTTGCGTGCCGCCTCACTCAGCGTGAGGGTCAACTTGCGATCGGCGAGCAGCTTCCGCAAATGGGCGAGTTGCAGGTCCACGATGTGATCGAGTTCGCCGCGGCCCAGTGGGTGGAAGACCACCACGTCGTCAATGCGGTTGAGGAACTCGGGCTTGAACACGCCACGCAGCGCGGCCAGCACGTCGCGCTCCACGGCATTCCAGTCGCCCCCGCCCTGCCCGCGCTCGAGGATCATGTGACTGCCGACGTTGGAGGTCATGATGACCACCGCGTTGCGGAAGTCCACCGTGCGACCCTGCGAGTCGGTGAGACGGCCGTCATCGAGCAGCTGCAGCAGGATGTTGAACACATCCGGATGCGCCTTTTCGATTTCGTCGAAGAGAATGACGCAGTAGGGCCGACGACGCACGGTTTCGGTAAGCTGACCGCCCTCCTCGTAACCCACGTAGCCCGGCGGCGCGCCGATGAGCCGGGCCACGGCGTGCTTCTCCATGTACTCCGACATGTCGATGCGCACCATGGCGTGTTCGTCGTCGAAGAGGAATTCGGCGAGTGCCTTGGCCGTTTCGGTCTTGCCGACACCGGTGGGACCGAGGAAGATGAACGAACCGATGGGCCGGTTGGGGTCCTGCAGACCGGCGCGCGAGCGGCGCACGGCGTTGGACACGGCCTTCACGGCTTCCTGCTGTCCCACGACACGCGTGCCGAGGACCTCCTCGAGGCGCGTGAGGCGTTCGCGCTCGGACTCGAGCATGCGCGTGACGGGGATGCCCGTCCAGCGCGCGACCACTTCTGCTACGTCGTCTGCCGAAACGACTTCCTTGAGGAACTGCGGGCGCCCGGCGTTGCTGGCCAACTGCGACTCGGCCTGCTTCATGGCCTGCTCGAGCTGCGGCACCCGACCGTAGGTGATTTCGGCGGCCTTGTTGAGATCCCCGGCACGTGTGGCCTGCTCGGCCTCAAAGCGGGCCTGCTCGATTTCCTGCTTGATGCGACCCACGGCGCCGAGTGTTTCTTTCTCCTGCTGCCACTGGGCGCGCATGCCGGCGGCCTGTTCCTTCTTGTCGGCCAGCTCGCGCTCGAGGGCCTGACGCCGCTCGAGTGAGGCAGGATCGGTTTCCTTCTGCAACGCGGCCTTTTCGATTTCGAGCTGCACGATGCGGCGTTCGACCTCGTCGATTTCCTGCGGCACGGAATCGATTTCGATGCGCAGGCGCGAGGCGGCCTCGTCGATGAGATCGATGGCCTTGTCGGGCAGGAAGCGATCGCCGATGTAGCGATTGGACAGCGTGGCTGCGGCCACGACGGCGCCGTCGGTGATGCGCACGCCGTGATGGGCCTCGTAGCGTTCCTTGAGGCCACGCAGAATGGCGATGGTGCTTTCCACGCTGGGCTCGCCCACAAACACGGGCTGGAAGCGCCGCTCGAGGGCAGCGTCCTTCTCCACGTGCAGGCGATACTCGTCGAGTGTGGTGGCCCCCACCACGCGCAGCTCGCCGCGCGCAAGCATGGGCTTGAGCATGTTACCCGCGTCCATGCTGCCTTCGGCCTTGCCCGCGCCCACGAGGGTGTGCAGCTCGTCGATGAAGACGATGTAGAGGCCTTCGGCGGCGGTGATTTCCTTGAGCACGGACTTGAGGCGCTCTTCGAATTCGCCGCGGAACTTGGCGCCGGCAATGAGGGCACCCAGGTCGAGCGAGACGAGCTTCTTGTTCTTGAGCCCCTCGGGCACGTCGCCGCTCACGATGCGCTGCGCGAGTCCTTCGGCAATGGCGGTTTTGCCAACGCCAGGTTCGCCGATGAGCACCGGATTGTTCTTGGTGCGGCGCGAGAGCACCTGAATGACGCGACGGATTTCCTCGTCACGTCCGATGACGGGATCGAGCTTGCCCTTGCGCGCGCTTTCGGTGAGATCGCGGGTGAACTTCTGCAGGGCCTGATACTGCTGCTCGGGCGACTGATCGGTGACCTTGTGCGCCCCACGCACGAGCTTGAGTGCATCGAGCAGGGCCTGGCGATGGGCACCGGCGCCGGTGAGCACGCGCGTGCTGTCGGTGCCCTTGGCATCGGAGAGCGCGAGCAGCAGATGCTCGGTGGAGATGTATTCGTCGCCGAGGGTCTTGGCTTCGCGCTCGGCCCCATCGACCACCTGGGTGAGTTCGCGACTGAAGGACGGCTGGGCGTCGGACTGTTTGGCATAGCGCGCGGCTTCCTGCTCGGCGGCCGCACGAATGGAGGTGACGTTGGCTCCCACGCGCTGCAGCACCGGGACGACGATGCCTTCGTCCTGCGCCAGCAGTGCGAGCAGCAGATGCAGATCGTAGACGAGTGGATTGCCGTTCTTGCGGGCAATGGCCACGGCGTCGTTGAGCGCCTCGGCGCTCTTCACGGTCAGGCGGTCGGGATTGATCATGCTGTCGAAAAGGGCAAGGGTGGTGCCGTGTGGCACCCGTCAGTTCAGCAGAGTCTGGAGGCTCAGGAGTCGTGGGACAACCTACGGCCTGACAGGCGTGCAGTGTCAATGGCGATGGTCGGCCGAAACGGCGGAATCGCAGACGTGCGTGGGAATGGCATTGTGGTTTGTCGCGACTGGGGGTGGGGGAAACAAAGAAGCGCACCGGGTCCGCTCACCCGGTGCGCCTTCTTTGTTTGTCCTGCGGGTCTCGTGGTGCTCGCAGCAGGGCTGCTTACTTGGCCACGATCATCTTGCGCATCAGCGTGGGTACGCCATCCACCTCGAGCCGGTACAGATATACGCCCGAGGCAGCCTCCCGCCCGGTTGCTTGGATTTTACCATCCCAGAAGGCGACATACTCGCCACATGGGAGAGTGAGGTTTTCCAGCGGTTGACCACCGGCCACTCCGTTCGAACCACCCTGCAAGACGGGAATCGCGACTTGGTTGGACAAGATGTTGTAGATCTTGACCGAGACGCGGTACTGCCTGCTGGGATTGGTGCAGTTGGGTGCATCACCCAACCCGAACGAAATGCGAGTCTCCGGATTGAACGGGTTCGGATAGTTCTGTCCGAGGGTGTGTCCGTTCCGTCGCGTCTTACCGTCCTGCGACGTTTGTGCTTCCGTGACTCGTGGCATGAACACGCTGAGAGCGAGCACCAGACCCAGTGCTCCCCACAAACGTTTCATGTTCCTTCCTCGACTGACGAATCAGGTGCTGAGTCGAAGTCTCCGTTGAGGGTGAACTGCCAGCTCGCGAATCGAGCCTGTTGTAAGGTTAGGACGCGTACCCCCGGGCGTCAAGCAACATTGCAGGGTTCGTTGTGAGCTGGAACCCGTTGATTTTGGCTACGTTAGCCTGCAAGTCATTGTTGTTTTGGGACTTGGGACATTGGACATGAGACGCTACTTCAGCTTGCGGTGAAGGACTCCCAGGTGAGGTAGGCTTTGAGGGGACGGGAGTCGGGGAGATGGGGGGCGATGAACTCGCGGAGGAGGCGCTGATGGGCGCGGAGGGCGGGAAGGGAGAGGCCGGAGACGGGGTCGCCGTCGAGCCAGCGGGCGATGGCCGCGCGGGCGTCGGGAGGAAGGGACCGGCCTCTCGGCAGAGACTTGGCGCAGTCCTCACACACCACGCCGCCGGACTGAGGGGAGAATTGGGAGGTGAGATTGGGGGAGATGGGACGGTGGCAGTTGGCGCAGTTGGCCAGCGTGGGCCGATAGCCGATGTCGGAGATGAGAAGCCAGATGATTGAACAGCAAACGGCGATAGCGGGCTGGTCGGAACGGCCAACTGCGATAGCCGTCTGCTCGGAACTGCCAACTGCGATAGCCTTTTGGCCGGAAGCCATTACTCCAGCAGCCATTGAGCCGGAGGCCTCAACAGCAGGTGCCGCGGTTTGGGTCGGGGTCGGGGTCGGGGTCGAGGTCGCGGCCAGTGCGGTGAGGCCCGCCGACAGGTGGTCGTACACCAGCGGTGCGGCTTCTTCGTGCACCAGGCGCAGCGTGACCTCGGCAATGGCCGCCGCGCCGTAGAACACGCCCAGATCAGCAGCGAGCTGTGGGCGGGAGCGCTGCACATCAAAGCTGAGCAGCGACTGGAGGTCGCGGCCGGGCTTCAACTGCAATTGCGCCTGGCCTTCCGCAAAGAGGTCCACGCCCGAGCCGAATCGCTTGCGGGAATTGCGCGCACCACGCGCCATCACCGACACCACGCCGGCCTCGCGCGTCATGAGCCGATAGATGCGACTGGACTCGAGGTAGTCGGCCACGTGCAGCACGATGGCGTCGGTGCCGACGGTGTTCATGTGCCGTCCTGCCCTGCCCCGCTTCTGCCAGCCTGCGACTCGCGGGCGCGGCCGCGCAGTGGCACGAGCGCGGGGGCACCAACGGCGGGATCGCGGGTGACGACCAGGGGCCAGTCGTACACGGCCTCGAGAATCTCGCCGCGCATGACATCGCTGGCGCTGCCGGCGGCAGCCACCTGGCCGCGATTGAGCAGCACGATGTGATGCGCAAAACGCGCAACGAGATTGAGCTGGTGACTTACCACGAGCACGGTGCGGCCTTCGTTGGCGAGTTCGTCCGCCAACTCGAACACCGCCATTTCGTGCGCGACGTCCAGAAAAGTTGTTGGTTCGTCGAGCACGAGCACAGGCGCGTCCTGCGCGAGGGCGCGGGCAATGCGCACTCGCTGCCACTCACCACCCGAGAGACGATCGGTGCGTCGGTCGCGGGCCTCGTAGACACCGGCGCGCTGCATGGCCTGCCGCACCACCTGCCGATCGTGTGGCGAGGGCGCCCCAAAGGCCCCACGATGTGGATGGCGACCGAGCAAGACAAACTCTTCGACCGTGAGCGGCAGCAGGGGTTCCTCACGCTGCGGCACCACGGCCACACGGCGCGCGAGTTCACGCGGCGCGAGGGCCAACAGGGACTCGTCGCCCAACTGCACACTTCCACGCACGAGCGGCGCCTGACCAAGCAGCGCGCGCACGAGGCTGCTCTTGCCGCTGCCATTGGGGCCCACCACGGCCGTGAAGCGTGACGGCGTGGCGGTAAAGCTGATGTCGAGCGCGGCCGGCCGATCACTGCCCCGGTAATGCACGGTGACGTGCTGAAAGACGAGAGCGCTCATGTCGTGCTCACGACCCGCTGCCCGCCCTCGCCACGCTGCCCGCTCACGACCCGCCCCGGCGGAGGCGCGATAAAAAGAACGGCACACCGACCAGTGCCGTGAGGGCTCCGAGCGGCAGTTCCACGGGCGCACGCAGGGTGCGCGCCGCCAGGTCGGCGGCCACCAGCAAGGCGGCGCCATAGAGGGCCGCCAAGGCCATCATGGGACGATGACGGCGCGCGCCAAGGAGTCGGGCCAGATTGGGCACCACGAGGCCTACAAAGCCCACCAGGCCCGCTGCAGCCACCGTGGCCGCAGCCAGCCACGAGGCCACGAGAAAAATCACGCGGCCCGCGCGCTCGCTGTCCACGCCGAGTGCACGCGCCGGTTCGTGGCCCAACGCAATGACGTCGAGATCCCGCGCCTTGTAGAGCAGCACGGCGCCGAGCAGGGCAAGCGCGAGCGCCGTGCGTGCCACCGTGCCCCAATTGGCATCGGCCACGGAGCCCATCATCCACCACACCGCCCCACGAATGCGTTCGGGCGGCGCGTCGGCCAGCGCCACCATGATGACGGCGTTGGCGAAGGCGCCGACAATCACGCCGGCCATGATGAGCAGTTTGGCATCACCGCGACCACCGGCCAGCTGGGCAATGCCCGTGACCACGAGCGTAGCCAGCGCCGCGCCGGCAAACGCACTGCCCGTGATGAGCAGCGGGGTGGCCGCACCCATGGACGGCCCGACCAGCGCCATGGCCAACACGGCGCCCACCGCGGCGCCACCCGACACGCCCAGCAGATAGGGTTCGGCCAGCGGATTGTGCAGGGTGCCCTGCAGCGCCCCGCCACTCATGGCGAGACCCGCGCCAACCAGCGCCGCCAGCATCACGCGCGGCGCGCGCAAATCACGCACAATGCTGGTGGTGGTGCCGTCGGCCGAGCCACGCAGCGCATCGAGCACCTCACCAAGCGGCAAGGGCACGGCGCCAAAGGCCAGTCCCGCGAGCAGCAGCAGCACCAGGGCCGCCACGCCACCCACCCACGCCAGCGTAAGGCGCGAGGCGCTCGGCGATTCCGTGGCGTGAGGACTGCGCGTCGAGGTGGCCATGCGCCTGCCCTAAGGCAGCGAATCGGCCAGCGTGGGGTGCAGCGCGCGCGCGAGGGCCGACGCGGCCATGCCCAGTTGCACCGAAGGACGCAGCGTGAGCGCGGGGTCGATGATGACAAAGTCTCCGCGTGCCACAGCCGGCACACTGCGCCAGACGGGTGAGCTCCGCAACTCGTCGGCGCGCGTGCGCGAGCTGACGACCCGGTCGGGCGCGCGGCGTACGACCTCTTCGATGTTCACCTGCGGCGAGGGTGCGTCGAGATCGGCAAACACGTTGCGTGCGCCGGCGATCTCGAGCAGCTCGTGCAGATAGCTGCCTTGCCCGATGACCATCGGCGGTGTGGGCCACACAGGCCAGAGCACGGCAGGGCGCGAGGCCGCGGGCACGTTGCGCGCGACCCGCGCACGCACGGTGTCGAGTGTGGCGGCCACCGAATCACTCAGCACCCGCGCGGCCTCGCTGGCCCCGAGGGTGGTGCCAAGAATGCGTACGAGGCGATGAAAACCTTCAATGCGATCGCCACGCAGCGCGAGCACTCGTACGCCGGCGCGGGCAAAGGCATCGGCGGCGGGCCGGTTGTCTGCCGTGGCATAGAGCACTACGAGGGCCGGTCTGGCGGCCAGCACGGCTTCGACGTTGGGCTTGATGCCATTGCCCAATGCGGGCAGGCGCTTGGCCTCCGCGGGGAATTCGTCGTAGTCGGAGCGCCCCACCAGCTGACGCTGCACGCCGAGGGCAAAGAGCACCTCGGTGGCGGTGGGGTTGAGCGAGACCACACGCGCGTTGGCCTCAAGCGGCATGACCGGGGCACCAAAGTCGTCGAGCGAATCGACAGCAGACGACGTGGCAGCACTGGTCGCACTCTCAACCGTATCACGCGCTGCGTTGCTCGCCGCTTCACCGCCACATGCCCACACGCCACCGGCCATGAGCACAAAGCCCAGAGCCAGCGCGCGCCTCGCCGCCCACCATGCACGCATCCCGGGCTACTTCCGCGCGGTCTCGGTGGCCATGGCATCGGCCAGGGCACGCTTGAGTTCTTCGCGGCGCTGCGCATAGGCCTTCTGCACGGCCTCCGATGGACTCTGCTGGCGCGCATAGTTGGCATCCAGCGCGGCAATCTCCTGCGCGAGGCGCTCGGAGCTCAGGTCATCGTGGCGGGCCGCCTGTGCATTGGCGGTGTCTCGCAGCCGACTCGCCGCCGTACGCTGCGAGGACCGCATGAGCGCGAGCATCATGAGAAAGCCCACAGCCACCAGCAGACCCGCGATGTACAGATTGCGGCCCGGCGTGGCCGCCGAAGGCAAATCGATAATCAGTTCTGCGTCGGGCTCCACATCCTGCGCGAGGAAGCGGCGGAAGTTGCGACCTTCGAGAGACACCGGGTCGACGGCCGCAAAGCCCTTGCCCTTGACGGTGCCCTTGGGCTCCTCGAGCAGGACTTCAAACACCACCGCACCGCCGTCGGCGCGCATGGCCAGCGGGAAGCTGCTGCCCGGCACCTTGTAGGAGAACGCAATCTGCTTGATGCCGGGCGCGAGCGGCGCGTACACGGCCACCCGTCCGTTGGTGGCCGCAAACGTTTCGGGCGAGAACTCGCCTTCGTTGGCGCGCACATCAATGGCCGACGCGGGAATGGCCACACTCCACGTGGGTTCCGGCGCCGCGCCGGGACCGGCGACCCGCGTGAGCAGACTGTCGTTGGACACCTCGAACACTTCGATGACCGTGCGCATCTGCGCCGAGTCGATCTGACTGACGATGAAGTGCCGACCCTTGATGGCCATGGGGAAGGCGCGCGAGGTGGTGTCGAAGACCGTGAGTTCGGCGTCTTCGCCCGTGACCGCGGGCGCCTTGAGTGGTTCGGTGAAGTACGCGATGCCGCCGTAGGTGGTGGACGCGAAGTACACCGCGTCACTCGCGCCCCAGGGTGTGTAGCGCAGACGATAGCGGCCCGCCGCATCGGTACGGACCGAGTCTATCGGGCCGGCCGAGTCCTTGCCCACGCGATGCAGCGTGACCCACTGCCCCACCGCCGGACCCATGCCCGTGGTGTCTCCGCCCTGTGCCATGGGGCGTCGCACGCGACCGTCTACCGAGCGTGCTTGCGCATCAACTGTTTGCGCCGAAAGCATGGTGGCGACACCAAGTGCAAGACAGGCAGCGGCAAAGCCGCGGAGGCGGGTGGTCATGCGTGCGCGGGGCGGGAGAAACAGGACACGGTTCACGGCTTGAACTTGCCGAAGTCTTCGGGACGCAGGTGCTCGAGATGGGCCTTGAGCTGCTCGGGCGAGAGCGCGTGGCCATCACCGGCGGGCGGCGACAACGTGGGCGAGTCCTGATCCTCGTCATCGTCGAAGTCGTGCAGCAGATCTTCCTGCACAAAGATGGGCGCAGCCATGCGCAGCGCGATGGCAATGCTGTCCGACGGACGGGCGTCGATTTCGACCAGTCCGTGCGGACTCTCCACCTGCATGACGGCGAAGTAGGTGTTCTGCTGCACGTGCGTGATGGACACGCGGCGCAGCACGCCGCCCAGGCCCGTGATGAGCGTCTTGCAGAGGTCGTGCGTGAGCGGGCGCTCGCGCTTGACCTGATTGAGCTCGAGCACGATGGACTCGGCTTCGGGCCGACCAATCCAGATGGGAAGCTGCCGGCGTCCACCGCGTTCGCGGAGGATGACGACGTAAGAATTCGTGGCGCTGTCGAGCCCCAACCGGGCCACGAGGACTTCCACCATGCGCGCGCTCTCCCGGATCGCGGGGCACGGCGCGCGGCAGAGACCGCGG
Organism: Gemmatimonas sp. UBA7669; assembly: GCF_002483225.1. Taxonomy (NCBI): domain Bacteria; kingdom Pseudomonadati; phylum Gemmatimonadota; class Gemmatimonadia; order Gemmatimonadales; family Gemmatimonadaceae; genus Gemmatimonas; species Gemmatimonas sp. UBA7669. The sequence goes on from NZ_DLHL01000015.1 coordinate 20,118, forward strand.
CGCCGTGACACCCGGTGCCTACTCAGCGAATGGCCTTCTTGAGCGCGGCGACCCGATCGGTGCGCTCCCAGGTGAACGTGGTGCGTGCTGCGCGCCCCCGTCCAATGGTTTCCGACTTGCGACCGAAGTGGCCGTAGGCGGCCGTGGCCTGATAGATGGGCTTGCGCAGGTCGAGCGCCTTGCTGATGCCACGCGGCGTGAGGTCGAACACTTCGTTGACGGCGGCCTCAATCACCCGATCGGGCACGGCGCCAGTGCCGAAGGTCTGCACGTACACCGACACGGGCTCGGCCACGCCAATGGCATAGGCCACCTGCACTTCGCAGCGGCGCGCGAGCTTGGCGGCGACGATGTTCTTGGCCACCCAGCGCGCAGCATAGCAGGCCGAGCGATCGACCTTGCTGGGATCCTTGCCGCTGAAGGCGCCGCCGCCGTGACGGCCCATGCCGCCATAGGTGTCGACGATGATCTTGCGGCCGGTGAGACCGGCGTCGCCCTGCGGGCCACCAATCACGAAGCGGCCCGTGGGGTTGATGTGCGTCTTGATGCGACGGCCGATGAACTCTTCGGGAATGACGGCGTGAATGACGTCATCGAGCACGGCACGACGCAGCTTGGTGTTGGACACCTTTTCGTCGTGCTGCGTGGAGATGACGACCGTGTCCACGGCCACCGGACGGTTGTCCTCATAGACTACCGTGACCTGGGCCTTGCCGTCGGGGCGCAGCCAGGGGTGCGTGCCATCCTTGCGCACGGCCGCCAGCTGCTGCGTGAGCGCATGGGCCAGCTGAATGGGCAGCGGCATGAGCTCGGGCGTTTCGTCGGTGGCGTAGCCGAACATCATGCCCTGGTCGCCGGCGCCGCCGGTGTCCACGCCCTGCGCGATGTCGGGCGACTGCGCGTCGATGGTGCTCATGACGGCGCAGGTCTTGGAATCGAAGCCGAATTCCGCGTTGTTGTACCCGATGCCGTCAATGGTCTGCCGCACGATGTCGGGCAGGTGCACGTAGGCCGAGGTGGTGATTTCGCCGGCGATGACGGCGAGGCCGGTGGTGACCAGCGTTTCGCAGGCCACGCGGGCCGCCGCATCCTCGGTGAGGATGGCATCAAGGACCGCGTCGGAGATCTGATCCGCGATCTTGTCCGGGTGTCCTTCGGTGACGGACTCCGACGTAAACAGGTGCCGTTCAGCCACGCAGTGCTCGGGATAAAGGGTACGGGACAACGGGTCGACTGGCGTAGACTAGTCCGGGTCCGACAGAGGGGCAACCCGGACCGCTACGCGAGGGACCCGCAGGCCCTCCCCTTCCCGAATTGGAGCGCTACGGACGGACAGTGAGGTCGACGACGGGGCTGGCCGTGACCAGGACCTCGTTGCCCAGGCCAAGCAGGAAGCCGCGCAACTGGTAGTGACCGGGCTGGACGTTCACACCGGCGGGTCCGCCAATGCGGAGCGTCATGGGCAGGACCACGGAGTCCCGAGCCGGAATGATCAGGCGTGTAGCCGGGCCGGTGGTTGGCTGTTGGCTGAAGCGCCACAGTTCTCCGCGTCCTTCCTGTCCAACCGACAGATCAAACGGGATGACGCCCACTTCGAAGGAGAGCGGCACACTGCCGGTGTTTCGCACGACAAGGCGGAGCGCGGTGGAGTCGCCGACGATAAGGGTCGTGGAATCGGCCTTGAGTTCTGCCGTGAGTGCGGACGATGAGGTGCCGGTTGGCGACGAACAGGACGACAATGTAGCGAGCAAAAGAGACGTCAGCGTCATCGTACGTTTTTGCATCTCGGCACCTTACACTTCGGGGTGAGCTGGGCGGACAGACGCGTCCGCCCGGCAACGTGAATCACTCGACCGCTCAGAAGGCCCAGAGCGTTGTTCCCATATCTGCCTCGACCTGAGTCCAGCTGCTATACCAATATCGGTTGGTTGATCCGCCGTTAAGGGCTGCGTACACCACACCGTGCGCCAATCGAACCGATGGCACGAAGGGCGCCGCCCACCGATAGACGGGTCCGGCGCTGTCTCCTCCTTGTGCAGTTGCCGTGACCTCCGAGCCACAGAAGATCTCGACATACGCGGAACCGTTCCAGATCAGTCCCGCGTCAACGCAAGTTCCAACGATTGGACCGGTTGTTGTGCCGCTTGTGCGACCCGTACGATTGACGATTGTTCCACTGAGCGCATCACCCTGCGATGCGACTGCATAGGCTGCCCCAAAGTTTATGTTCCCGGAGCTGTTTCCGGAGCCGATCGACGAACTCTCACCGACGCCTTTAGATGAGAGCGATGAGGAGCTGAACTGAATGAGGGCCGCATCTGAAAGCCTACAGTAAGTTACGCCCGGGAGACACCCGGAAGTGCTCCAGGCTGGGTTCACGCTCTCCACTCCCACCTGATTCGAAGACGAAACGGTCGGCTGATAAAAGATCGTGCCGGTCACGCCGGAGTAGTTACCCGTGCAATGACTGGCGGTCAGGAAGTAGTACGAGCTTCCGGCCGTGACGTGGAAGCCCATGGAGCACTCCCCTCCGCCCAACCTCGTCGTCTGGATGCCAGCGAAAGTCGCGCGCCACCTGTCTCGAAGAGTGAACAATTGGCTGGTTTGCGGATACCCTGGTACCTGCTCTATGTGCAGAGTCGCCGTGTCAATCCCGGCTCGTTGCGCAAGACCATAGGCCCGCGCGAGTGAACCCTTCGGCCCAATGCCAATTCGCAATCGGTTCTTTTCTTCGTCTGCATCGAGATAGACGACATCATCCTCTACACGGAGTTGCGATCGAACCTTGAAAAGGTGATCGAGCAACTGTGAGAAGGAGTAGTCGCCTCGCTTTACCAACACGGCGGGCAGTGAGCCATCCGGCTTTGCGAAGCGATTGCTTGACGATCTGACAAACTCCAGTACGCGCTCCCTAACACGTACATCCGATTCAGCGCCCGTTGTGACAGCTACCACGTCCTGGTTTTTGTCCAGATACAGCCCACCGAATCCCGGGAGATCGGCCTCAAGCCGCAGAAAATCATCCTCAATTCCACGAGGGTACCGGCCCCGCTGTTCCAGAAGCTGACTGGCGCGCGCGCCTGCTATCCGAACCTGGTCTGAGCTTCCTACAAGAACGGACGATGGCGACTCAGCGCATGCCGCCAGAACGGCCAGCGCTGTGCACATAGAGACGAAATACATCTTCCCTGACATCTTGAGCTCTTTCATCGATACAGTCCTCATGCCAACAGTGGGTGAATCGTGCACCAGCTTCCCGATGCACGTCGAATGGCCCTAACTTTGGGGCTAAGCAATTATTCAACACCATCTGGAATATGGCAAGCTCAGCGATAGAAACTTGGCACTTTTCCAGACTTTGCTATTACACGTGAGTCACTAGCGATCCAGCTCCGCCCTCATCCTGCGGCGCAACAGGGTCTCAGCCTCACGCGCGGTACTGGTGGCCAGCGCCGCCTGCACGGCGTCCGCCGCGGCTTCAGCGCGTACGCCGCGAATGACCCGCTTGACGTCGGCCACGGCGCGTGGCGCCACACTGAGCTGACGAATACCCAGGCCCAGCAGGGCAAACACGGCCAGCGGCTGCGAGGCCATTTCGCCGCAGACGCAGACATCGAGGCCGTGCGCGGCGCCGGTGCGCTGCACCTGCTGCATGAGACGCAGCACGGCCGGATGAAAGGGCGTGAAACGCGGCGCGAGATTGGCGTTGCCACGGTCCACGGCCAGGGTGTACTGCACCAGATCGTTGGAGCCAATGCTGAAGAAGTCCACGTCACGCACCAGCGTGTCGCAGGACACGGCCGCAGCCGGTGTTTCCACCATCACCCCCAGCGGCACATCAGCGCGGAAGGGCACGCGGCGCTCGGCCAGCTCTTCCACGCACTCACTCATGAGCTGCCGGGTCTCGCGCACCTCGTCCACGGTGACGACCAGCGGCAGCATGATGCGCAGGTCGCCATGCACCGCCGCACGCATGAGGGCGCGCAGCTGCACCTTGAACAACTCGCTTTCGTCCAGGCACATGCGGATGGCGCGCCAGCCGAGGAAGGGATTGGCCTCGTGCGGATAGCCACCCACCGGCAGCTTGTCGCCGCCCACGTCGAAGGTGCGAATGATGACGGCCTCGCCGGCGAAGGCTTTCACCACGCGTGTGTAGGCCGCGTACTGCTCTTCCTCATCCGGCATGGTGGCGCGGCCCACGACGAGAAACTCGGTGCGCATGAGTCCCACACCGCGCGCGCCACTGTCCGCGGCCAGCACGGCCTCTTCGGGGATGTCGACGTTGGCGCGGACCACGACGCGATGTGCGTCACGCGTGATGGCCTCGCTGTGGGCGAGCTCACGCAGCACATCGGCCCGACCGGCTTCGTCGGCCACACGCTGCCGTGCTTCGGCCACTTCGTCGTCGGTGGGCGCAATGAGCAGCGTGCCGTCGGCGCCGTCGAGAATGGCCACCTCGCCGCCGCGCAGCGCGGACAGCGCCGAGCGCAGACCCACGACGGCCGGCAGGCCCAGCGAGCGCGCGAGAATGGCGACATGGGCCGTGGCCGTTCCCGCCTCGGTGGCGATGCCGGCGATGCAGTTGCGGTCGAGCTGCATCGTGAGCGAGGGCGTGAGGTCGTGCGTGACGAGAATGGTGTTGCTGCCCGGCGGCACGTCGACGGGATCGTGGTCGGGCAGTTCGAGCAGCAGCGAGAGCACCCGAATGTGCACGTCGGTGAGATCGCCGACTTTTTCACGCAGCATGGGTGAGCTGGAGCGCGCGAAGTGCTGACGCCACTCACTCATGACGATGTCGAAGGCCTTTTCGGCGCCGAGATTCTGGCGCACGAGGGCCACGGTGTGATTGGTGAGCTCTCCGTCGTCGAGCATGGAGAGCTGCACATCAAAAATGGCGGCCTCGGTGGCGCCGGCCTGGGTTTCAGTTCGGGCCCGCAGCAGGCGCAGACGCGCTCGCGCCTTGTCGAGCGCCTGCTGATAGCGCGCAATCTCCGCGTCGATGTCGGCATCGTCGACCAGACGATGCCTGACCTCGGGCACCTCCCATCGCAGGAGATGCACGGGTCCCACCACGATTCCCGGCGAAGCGGGAATGCCGCGGAGCATCGACAGCACTAGCTCTCCCCGAAGCGCGATGCGACGAGGGCCTCGAGCGCCTGGAGCGCATCGTCGGCATCCGGTCCCGAGGCCTTGAGCGTGATGATGGCGCCGTACTCGGCGGCCAGCATCATGACGCCCATGATGGACTTGCCGTTCACCTCGAGGTCGTCGCGCGAGATGGTGATGTCGGCCTTGAAGCGCGACGCCGCCTTGACCATCTCAGCGGCTGGCCTGGCATGCAGGCCGTGTTTGTTCACGATTTGGACGGAGCGTTCAGCCATCAACGGACCACCGAGTAAAGGACAAAGGCCGCAAGCACCAGCAACACGACGCGCCATCCTTCCGCGCGCCCATGCAAACGCACCAGCACCAGCGCGAACACCGGTGTAGCCACCGCCACGGCGAGCGGCACCGGGGTCAACGGCGGCTCGCCGCCGATGGCCCGATGCACCGCGAGTGGCAGCGCGAGCCCACCCAACACGGCCGACACGCGGCCAATGTAGCGCGGACCATGCTGCAGCACCGGATGCCCCATTGCCTGCGCAACGCGCAGCCCGTGGTGCCATCCCGCCCGCAGTGCCCAATCGCGCAGGCCGAGATGTCCGATGTTGTAGAGTATCAGGAAAGCCAGCAGCACTCCAAGCGGCGGCGCGCCCAGCCCGAAGACCAGGATGGCCACGAGCGAGCAGGCCGGCAACCAGGCCGCCCAGACGAGGCGGTCGCCCACGGAGCCCAGCGGCCCGCACAGGGCCGTGCGGAATCGCTCGATGCGCTCCGGCGGAACCTGGTCGAGTTCGGCACGCGCGAGCGCGCCGACCGCCAGACCCGCGAGATAGGGATGGGCATTGAAGTACACCGACTGGCGCGCCAGGGCGGCCTTGTAGGCCGGGCCATCGATGCCGCCAGGCAGCCGCCTGAGCGCAGGCTCCACGCAGAAGCCCATGCCATTGCCGACGAGGATTTCGTAGTTCCACGAGCCCTGGATGGCGAGGCAGCGCAGCAGCATGGTGGCGCGCAGCGCGGCGGGCAGCGCGGGCGTGTTGACCAGTTGGCTGGTGAGCACGGCGGGGCTGCTCGCCGGCGGCGTCCCACCCGGGGTACCCGAAGGCATGGCGAGCTCAGGCACCCCACACCACCAGGGCCGTGCCCACGGCGAGGGCCGCCAGAAAGAGTCGACGCGTACCACTGATAGCGTGGAAATCCTTCCACACCGCCGCCGCAGCCACGCCGGCCACACAGGTAATGACCACCGCGCGTGACACGTTCTCGGGCAGCGACCAGTTGGCGTGCACCGCCTCCGCCACCGGAACACCAATCAGGAAGGCCGTAGCACCGAGCAGCGCGCCGCGTGCGAGGTCGGCCGTCATGCCAAACACCTGCAGACCCACCACGGTGTTGCGAGAGCCGGCCGCGAGCTGATCGAGCCGCGGGCGTGCAAAGCGCGCGATGAGCTGGCGATGCTTGACCATGGTCCAGCCACCAACCCACGCGAAGAGCACGCCCACCACGACGGCCACGGCAAAGGCGCCGGTTGCCGGCAGACCGCCCTCAGTCGTGCCCACGGTAGCCACGGTTCCGGCCACGACGGAGCTGCTGCCCCACTCCGGGTAACGCGACGCTCCCACCGGCAGCGACTCGAGGGCGAGACACTCAAGCGCGGTGCCGCACACCAATCCGGCTTCGGGCGATCCCGCCAGCGCACCACCCAGCGTAGCGCCAACGATGGGCCGCGAGAGCATGGCCTGCGGAAAACTCACCACGTCCAGCCCAACGAGGCCGGCGAGCAGCGCCACGGGAATCATGGAGGCGAACAGTGTGGCGAGATCGACAGGCATGCGTGTGCCGCGCCTCAGTCCGCGCCGGACGCGGCGAGAAACTCATCGAGCGGCACGGCGCGTGCCGACGGCACGTCCTGCGCCGTGACCACCACCCCATGCGCCGCAATGTCGCGCAGCCCCTGCTCTTCGGCGGGCGTAAGGAACACGTAGCGCAACTTGCCGAGACGACCGGGGGCGTGGTGCACACCGCCCACGTTGACGGTGGGCACGAGACCGGGCGCGGCCACCACCAGGCGCTGCATGGTGCCGATGTCACCCACGAGCACAATGCCGGGCTGCGCCTGCTGCGCGTAGGCCGGCAGCTGCGCGGCGGCTTCGGCCACCGTGACAAAGTGCACGGTCATTTCCGGCGGCACGCCCATGCGATAGAGCTCCTGCTCCCACTCGCTGCCCGCCACTTCGTCGTCTACGAGCACGATGAAGCGCAGCTCGAGTGGCTGTCCCCAACCCACCACGACCTGACCGTGAATGAGACGGTCGTCGATGCGAAACAGGGCGATACTCAAGTCCGCACCTCGAGTCCATACACGGCCAGCGAGGCACGACCACGCTCGACCGCCGTTTGCACGGCCATGTGAAGGGCTGTCTGCGCGTCGCCGTCGGTGGGCAGATCCTGCATGGCAAAGTCCAGCAGCAGCGAGAGATTGATGCCGGTGACGAGCACCGTGCCGGGGCGCTCGCGTACGAGCCGGCGCACAGCCATGGTGCAACTGCCGGCGGGCAGGTCGGTGAAGATGACCTGTGCGCCGGTATCGTCGAGCGCGCGGGCGATGGCCCCCTGAATGTCGTCGAGACAGAGCCCGGCGTTGGACACGGGCACAAACACCGCACCGCGGCCCGTGATCTGCTCCACCGCCGAGATGATGCCCACGGCAAACTGGCCGTGGCCGGCCACGACGGCCCGCACCGGCATGGCGGTCTGCTCACTCATGGTGATCACCCATGGCTCCTGCCCTCCGCATTTCCGGCTGCGCGCGCGTGCGTGGCCACTACTCGTCATCCTCCTGAAGATAGCGCTGCACATCGGACTTGCGGCGCATCTGCCCCATGAGTCGTTCGTTGAACGCCGTGGCCGAATCGTACCCGCGATAATAGCGCAGGAGATGGTTCATGGCGATCACCTCGGCAATGACGGTGATATTCTTGCCGGGGTTGAGGTGCACGGTGATCTTGGGAATCTGGACGCCAAGAATGTCGATGGTCTGCACATCGAGGCCCGTGCGATCGACTGGCGCGTTGGCGTCCCACTCCTCGAGCACCACCACCACCTCGAGGCGCTTCTGCTGGCGCACGGCATGAATACCGAAGATGGCGGGAATGTCCAGCAGACCCACGCCGCGGATTTCCATGAAATGCCGCTGCAGCTCGTGTCCGCGTCCAATCAGCACATCGTTGCCGCGCCGCGACACGAACACCAGATCGTCGGCCACGAGCCGATGGCCGCGCTCGACGAGATCGAGCACACACTCCGACTTGCCGATGCCACTCTTGCCCGTGAAGAACAGGCCCACGCCATACACGTCGGCGAGTGAGCCATGCATGGTGGTGACGGGCGCAAACTGGTCGGTGAGGAAGGGCTTGATGAGCCGGTAGAACTCCGCCGTTTTCAGTCGCGAGCGGATGATGGCCACGCCGGCTTCTTCGGCCAGGCGCATGAAGGGTTCGGGCGGCTCGAGCGCCTTGGTGATGAAGGCGCAGGGTATGGGAAAGCTGAAGAACTGATCGAGATGCGCGGCCCGCTGCGCGGCGTCGAGCGACTGCAAGTAGGTGATCTCGGTTTCGCCGAGCACCTGAATGCGCTGATACGGAAAGCGATTGATGTAGCCTGCGAGCACGAGGCCCGGGCTCGACGCCTCGGGGCTCGTGATTTCGCGGTCGAGCCCCACGGCGGGGCCCAGCACCTCGAGTTCGAGCGAGTCCTTGAGTCGCTCGATGAGCTTGCCCACCGTGAGTCGCTGTGTCACGTCGGCCCTGCCTCCCCATGCAGCACTTCGTGGACCACCTCGCGCAGGTGGCGTTCGGTTTCCCGGGCCGCGTGTTCCCAGGTGAAGCCTTCGGCGAACTGCCGTGCTCGTACCCCCAACTGTTCCACCTGTGCGCGGTCGTTGCCCAGTTGGTGCATATACGCCGCCATGGCCGCGGTGTCGCCGTGCGGCACGAGATAGCCCGTCACCCCGTGCTTGACGGACTCGCGAATGCCGGGCGAGTTGGAGGCCACCACCGGTGTGCCACTGGCCGCTGCTTCGAGGTTGGTGATGCCCCAGCCTTCCTTGGGCGAGGCAAACAGCGTGGCCCAGGCGCGGCGCAGCAGCGCACACTTGGCGGCTTCATCGATGCGGCCCAGAAAGTGCACCCGATCGGCGACACAAAGCTGCACGGCCAATTGCTCCAGTTCACCGCGGAACTCGCCAGCGCCTGCCACTTCGAGCGTGGCATCGGGCAGGTTGCAGGCAGCGAAGGCTTTGAGCACCAGGTCCACACCCTTGTACTTCTTGAGGCGTCCGAGATACGCGAACACGGGCCGGTCGGCGCGCATGGCCGAATCGGGTGTGTAGTGCGTGCTGTCGATGCCGGGGAAGATGACGCGGATATCGCGGGCCGCCAGTCCACGGCTCACGAGGTCATCGCGGGTGCTTTCGCTGATGGCCTGGAAGGGACGGCCGCGATACATGAAGGGCAGCGGCTTCTCCGACAGCCAGACCGCGGTGGCCAGCGGCACCGAGAGTTCCTGAAAGGCCGTGGCGCCAAAGAGATGCGGCACGAGCCCCACCACCTGCGGCACGCGCCAGGTGGTGGTGAAGAGCGGCACCTTGTTGATGTCCTCGACCAGCACCTGCAGACCACGATCGGCCAGATGCCGGTGCCAATAGCGGCGCGCCAGAAACGGAAACGACTGCCGTGTGCCGACCCGATGCACTTCGATGCCATCGAGCACGGCGCGCGGCGGACAGCCGGGCCATCCGCCGCAGAGCAACACCACCTCGTGCCCCATGGCAGCAAGACGGCCGAAGATTTCGTGCAGATGGATTTCCGCGCCACCGGCCATGGGATTTTCGCGGCACTGCCAGTTGACGACCGCGAGCCGCAGAGGCGCTGTGGTGCCCGCGCTCACAACCGTCCGAGTTTCCGGGCGTAGGCGTCGAGCACCCCGTTCACGAAGCGCGCGCTGCGCGCGGTGCCATAGCGTTCGGCCAGATGCACGGCTTCCTGCAGCACGACCTTGACGGGCGTTTCGTTGCGTTGCAGCTCGGCGGCCGCCAGACGCAGCACCGAACGCTCGATGGCCCCGAGGCGCTCGAGACGCCAGTTGGCCGTCACCTCGGCCAGCTCCGCATCAAGTCGCGGACCATACTCGGCCACGGTGGCCACGAGCTTCGAGGCGAACTCGCGTTCCCCCTGATCGATGGCGAGATCGTCGAAGACCGTGATGGCAATGCGCTTGAGCTGCGTGAGGTCACGCAGGTCGGCGGCATAGAGCGCCTGCAGCGCGCGCGCGCGGCCGCGTGTTTCGAGGCGCTCGGTCTTGGTGGCGGGGCGGTTGCTGCGCTTGCCACGGGCGGGAGCCAACGGCTCCTGTGTGGGCGTGTCCCAGAAGGCGTCGTCGCGAAGGTCGGCCATCATGCGTCCTCGTCGTCGTCGAACACATCGGCAAACGCGCGGTCGAACAGGTCGAGTACTTCAAGCGCCGCCAGTGCGGCGTCCGCGCCCTTGTTGCCGTGCACGCCCCCGGCGCGCTCCTCGGCCTGGGCCATGGTGTCGGTGGTGAGCACACCCATGGTGACGGGCACGTCAAAATCCCGCGAGGCTTCCATGAGACCGCGTGAGGATTCGTTGACCACGACATCGAAGTGCGGCGTGTCGCCGCGCACGATGGCGCCAACGGCCACGGCGGCGTCGTAGCGCTCGGTGGACAGCGCGCGGCGCACGGCCACGGGCAGTTCCCATGCGCCGGGCACCCAGCACACGTCGATGTCTTCGAAGCGCACCCCGTGCTCGACGAGCGCGCTCACGGCGCCCTCGGCGAGCGGCACGGTGATGCCCTCATTGAAACGGCTCGCGACGACGACGATGCGTCGTCCCTCGCCGCGCGGTTCTCCGGAAAATTCAGCCACGTCGATCTCAGACGGCGAAGAGGTGACCAAGCTTTGTTCGCTTGGTCTCAAGATAGGAAGCGTTCTCATCGGTGGACGGCGCCTCGATGCGCACGCGATCCTTGAGCACGAGCCCGTAGCCATCGAGGCCCACGAGCTTGCGGGGGTTGTTGGTGAGGATGCGGATGGACCGCACGCCAAGGTCGAGCAGAATCTGCGCGCCGATGCCGTAGTTGCGCAGGTCGGGCTTGAAGCCGAGCTGCTCGTTGGCCTCGACGGTGTCGGCGCCCTGATCCTGCAGCTCGTAGGCCTTGAGCTTGTTGAGCAGCCCGATGCCGCGGCCTTCCTGGTCGAGATAGACCACGACGCCGCGCCCTTCGCGCTGGATCATCTGCATGGCGGTTTCGAGCTGCCAGCCGCAGTCACAGCGCTGGGAATGAAACACGTCGCCGGTGAGACACTTGCTGTGCATGCGCACAAGCACGTCTTCGCCGTTCTGCACGTCGCCGTAGGCAATGGCAATGTGCTCGCGCGAATCGACGTCGTTGCGGTACCCCACGATGCGCCACTCACCGAAGGCGGTGGGTAGGCGGGCGTCGGCCACACGATGCACGAGGCGCTCGTTGCGCAGACGATAGGCCACGAGCTGCGCGATGGTGATGAAGGTCAGGCCGTGCTCGCGCGCGAACACTTCGAGCTGCGGACGACGCGCGGTGGTGCCGTCCTTGTTCAGGATTTCGCAGATGACGCCGGCGGGGCGCAGACCCGCCAGGCGCGCGAGATCGACGGCCGCTTCGGTGTGTCCCACGCGCTGCAGCACGCCACCATCGCGTGCACGCAGCGGATGAATGTGCCCGGGCACGCGCAGGTCTGCGCGCGTGGCATTGGGCTCGACGGCCACACGAATGGTGGTGGCGCGGTCGCTGGCGCTGATGCCCGTGGTGACGCCGTACTTGGCGGCGGCATCGATGCTCACCGTGAAGGCCGTGGACATGGCCTCGGTGTTGTGATCGACCTGCATCTCGAGCCCGAGGGTGTCGGCCCATTGATTGGTCATGGCGAGACAGATCATGCCCTTGGCTTCGAGCATGAAGTTCACCATTTCCGGCGTGACCTTTTCGGCGGCGCAGACGAGGTCGCCCTCGTTCTCACGGTCCTCGTCGTCGGCCACGACCACGAACTTGCCGGCGGCGATGTCGGCGAGGGCCTGCTCGACGGTGCCGAATACGCGCTCGTCGGTCTCGGGCAGCTGCTGGGTATCAGACATGAACGGTCTCACTCCGAAGGGCGGCGCCGGCGAGCGTATTGATCGCAGCGGCCGCACCGTAAGGCGCCATGAGGCGCTGGATATGCTTGGCCAGGACATCGACCTCGATGTGCACCCGGCTGCCCGCGGCGAGTTGGCCGAGAGCGGTATGGCGCCGCGTGTACTCGATGATCGAAAGCTGAACGCCGGAGTCGCGCAGGGCGTTCACGGTGAGACTCACGCCGTCGATGGCGATGGAGCCCTTGTCCACATAGAGCGGACGCAGGGCTTCGGGGACGTCCACGTCGATCAGCCAGGCGTCGCCGGATTCGCGCGTGGCATGCACCACACCCACGTCGTCAACATGGCCGAGCACGAGGTGGCCACCCAGGCGGTCGCCCAATTTCATGGCACGCTCGAGGTTGACGCGGCGGCCGGCCGTCCATTCGCCGAGCGTGGTGCGTCCGAGCGTGGTATGCACGGCCGCGACCGTAAACCAGCCCTGGCCCTCGGCGGTCACCCCATGTTCGCGCACGGTGAGGCAGACGCCGTTGCAGGCGATGCTCTCGCCGTCGACGAGGTCGGTATACCGGCAGGCGAGGCGCAGCTCACGCCCGGCCGAGGTGTCGGCGACGTGTTCGATGATTCCCACGTCGTCCAAGAGTCCCGTGAACATCCGGTGTTCCGTCTCCTTATCCAGCGTCATCCAGCGTCTTAAACAGCGTACCGCCTACACGGCGTACCGCGTCATGAGATCGTCGCCATATTGGCGGCGCTCCAGCACGCGCAGGCGAGGCGCCTCGTCGGCCTCGCGACCCGGCAGGCCAACGAAGGCCGGTAGGGCTCCTGCCCCCAGAATGCAGGAAGCCTGAAAGATAATCAGATGGTCCACCAATCGGTCGGCCAGAAAGGCCGAACCCAGGGTGGCCCCCCCTTCGAGAAAGAGATGGCGGATGCCGCGGCCGCGCAGGGCCTCGAGTGCCTCGGCAAGGCCGGTGGCGGCCAGCAGCGACACGCCGTGGCCGGCCAGGCCGTCCAGACGGTGCGGCGGCGCCTCGCGGCCCACCACCACATAGACCGGCTGCTGGTGGGCGGTTCTGACGAGCTGGGACTCGAGAGGGAGGCGGGCCAGACGGTCAAACACCACCCGGGCCGGCGGGACGCGGGGGGCCGGCGCTTCGCGCACGGTGAGGGCCGGGTCGTCGGCCAGTGCCGTACCGATGCCCACGGCCACCGCATCGGATTCGGCGCGCAGCGCGTGCACCGCGGCGCGGGACTCGGGGCCGGTGAGCCAGGCCCGGCGTCGTGAGGGGCCGGCTACCGCAGCGTCGAGCGAGACGGCCAGTTTGAGAGTGACAAAGGGGCGATCTGCATGGACGGCGCCATGCAGGAAGGGCGCGATGCGCCACGCGGCCTCGCTGGCCAGGATCCCGTGCTCGACCTGAATGCCCGCGGCCTCGAGGCGCTCAAGCCCGCCGGCCGCCTTCTTGTTGGGGTCACGCAGCGCACAGACCACGCGGGCCACGCCGGCGGCAATGAGCGCCTCGCTGCAGGGACCGGTCTTGCCGTGATGATTGCAAGGTTCGAGCGAGACATACACCGTGGCGCCACGTGCGCGTTCGCCGGCGGCCGCGAGGGCATGCACTTCGGCATGCGCTTCACCGTAACGCTGATGCCAGCCTTCTCCCACGATGACGCCGTCCCTTACGACGACCGCTCCCACCTTGGGATTGGGCGCCACCTGCCCCGCGCCGCGCTCAGCCAGTTCTATGGCCCGACGCATGAAGCGCGCGTGATCGTCAGTGGCGACGTCCACGCGCGCTGCATGATGCGGCAGGTGCGAATCAGAATCGGACCGTGACACCGAGTGATCCGTACCGATAGCTGTCGTTGGCGCGCTTGCCGCCAAACTGATTGACGGTCTGCTCGATGGTGCCGGCGCCGGACCACCCGTATTCCGCCACGATGCGCGTGATGGAGAGGCCGAAGGACGCGTTCACGAAAGCCGTGTTGCGCGAGACTTCGTTGCGCAGGCCATCGAGTGTCAACTGACTGCGCACCGGCAGGCCGGCGACGCTTTCATTGACCGCGGCACGCATGCCGGCGGTGCTCTCGATCTCGTCGCGGCCAACGCCCAGCGCCAGACCAAGCAGCGTAAAGCGCTTGCTGGCCACGAGGCGGTACGTGTTGGCGGTGACGGCCAGATTGCTGACGGTGAGCGAGTCGTTGCCCGGCAGGTAATCGAGTGTGACGGTGGGCAGCTTGCGCCGCATGGCGCTGAGGCTGACGCCCGGCACGAGGCTGGACTCCTGCAGCAATCCCACACGCAGTCCGTACGAGAACGCGAAGTTGCCGGACTGCGGCGCGAAGCGCAGTGCGCCCTCGGAGACATCGGGCAGATAGGTGGCGCCAAGCAGCACGTCCACACCGCCGATGTTGGTGAGACCCGCCGGCACGCCGGCAAACACACCAACCGCCGCGTCGACAGAAGGCACGGGCACGTAGGTGTCTTCGGCGCCGAAGTCGTCGCTGCGCGGACCCGTCACACTGAGCGGCACGGAGTTGCGCGGCAGTTGCCCCTGCACCGCCGTGAGTCGGAGGCTGATGGCGCGCTTGCCCCAGCCGCCCATGGTGCCACCCTCGCCCAGCACGGGGTTGCCGCCGGAAAGGGCGACTCCCACCTGAGGCATGACAAAGGCAAAGAGATCGCGCGCCTTGGTGCAGGCATCAGCGCCCACACTCGCGCCGGGCCCCACGGTGCAGGTACCGGCGCTGGTCTGCGCCTCTGCCGTGAACGGGCGCCACAGCAGCGTCGCAGCGGCTGCCATCGCAGCCACGGCCTGCCACCGCGCGGCGCGCATCAGGTGACCTGGCCGTCGAGGCGCACACGCCCCGTGCCGGGCACGACGCGACCCAACTCCCATGCGGCAATGCCCACCGACGCCGCACGCGACGTGATGTGCGAGACGTTGTCCCGCGATGTGATGACGACCATGCCCACCCCCATGTTGAAGGCCCGGAACATCTCGAGCGAGGCCACCTGCCCCGCCTCCGCGAGTACCCGGAACTCATTGGGGACGGTCCACGTGGAGGTATCCACGTCGGCATCCAAGGTGTGAGGCAGCGCACGGTTGAGATTGCCCGGCAGGCCGCCGCCGGTGATGTGCGCCATGGCGTGAATGTGCCCCAGCACCGGCTTGAGGCACGGCAGGTAGGAGCGATGCACCTTGAGCATGACGTCGGCCACGCTGGCACCGTCGGCGCCCGGGAAGGCGTCATGCACGCCGAGCTTGAGTCGCTCGGCAATGATGCGACGCGCCAGCGAGTAGCCGTTGGTGTGCAGGCCGTTGCCGCCCAGCGCCACCAGCACATCACCCTCCTGCACGCGCGCACTGCCCAGCACGGCGTCTTCCTCCACGATGCCGGTGATGAAACCGGCCAGATCGTAGTCGGGCGGCGTGTACACGCCGGGCATTTCGGCTGTTTCGCCACCAATCAGCGCGCATGCGTTCTCGCGGCAGCCCGCGGCAACACCGGCCACCACGCCTTCCACCACCGGCGGTTCGAGCTTGCCAAACGCCACGTAGTCGAGGAAGAACAGTGGCACGGCACCCTGCACCAGAATGTCATTGGTGCAGTGATTGACGAGGCAGTGGCCGATGGTGTCGTGGCGACCGGCTTCGATGGCGATCTTGATCTTGGTGCCCACACCGTCGGCGCTGGCCACCAGCAGCGGCGCCTTGTATCCCTCGGGCACACGGAACATGCCACCAAAGCCACCAAACGCGCCGCGCGCACCGGCCGTCATGGTGCTCTGCACCAGTTTGGCGAGACGATTCTTGGCGTCGTCGGCGGCGTCGATGTCCACGCCGGCACTGCGATAGTCGAGCGGCGCGCTGCTCTCTGGGTTGCTCATGCGCCGAGCTCCGTGTCAAAGGCCACCAGCTGACGGAATTCCTGGAGACGCTTGTCGATGTCCGCGCGCGTGATTTCGAGCAGACGCGCGTTGGAGAACTTCTCCACGGCAAACGAGCCCATGGCCGAGCCCACGACCACCGCACGACGCATGTTCTCGTCGCTCAGGTCGCCGGTTGCCGCGAGGTAGCCAATGAAACCACCGGCGAAGGAGTCACCAGCGCCCGTGGGGTCGAACACACTTTCCAGCGGATAGGCCGGCGCAAAGAAGATGCTCTCGCGCGTGAACATGAAGGCACCGTGCTCGCCCTTCTTGATGAGCACATGCTTGGGGCCCTTGTCCATGATCCAGCGCGCGGCCTGCACGAGATTGGTGTGCTCGGTGAGCTGGCGGGCTTCGGCGTCGTTGAGCGTAATGAGATCCACGTGGCCAAGCAGCTCCACCAGTTCCGGGCGACGCGACTCGATCCAGAAGTTCATCGTGTCGCAGGCCACGAGGCGCGGCTTCTCCACCTGCTCGAGCACCTGCAACTGCAGGCGCGGATCGATGTTGGCGAGAAACACAAACGGCGCGCGCTTGAACTGCTCAGGAATTTTCGGCCGAAAATGCGAGAACACGCCGAGGTGCGTTTCGAGCGTCTCGGCCGAGTTGAGATCGTGGCGATAGCGACCACGCCAGCGGAAGCTCGTGCCTTCGGCCTTTTCGAGTCCGGCCAGATCGACGCCGCGTGCGGCCAGCGGCTCGAGCTTCTCCACGGGGTAGTCGTCACCCACAACCCCCACGAGTTGCACGGGTGTGAAGTGACTGGCCGACGATGAGAAGTAGGTGCCGGAGCCACCAAGCACTTCGTCGGCCTTGCCGAATGGCGTCTCGACGGAATCGAGGGCCACCGAGCCGACGACAAGAACGGGATTCCTGATGCTGCCCGTGGCAGTACTCACATGCGCTCCGGCGCCGACAGTCCGAGAATGCGCAGACCGGCGGCAATACCGAGCTGCGAGGCACGCGCCAAGACGAGGCGCGCGCGGGTGATGGCCTCGGGCTCACCGAGGACGTGATGCTTGTGATACCAGGTGTGCGCGCAGCGCGCGGTCTCGAGCAGCCACCCGGCAATGCGGTGCGGCTCGAGATTCTCGGCAGCGCCCTTCACCATGGCCGGGAAGTCGAGCAGCTGCTTGACGAGCTCCACTTCGGCAGGCTCACTGAGCACACCGAGGTCCACGTCCTGGCCGGTCACCGTGGTGGCGTCGATTTCACCGACACGGAAGATGCCGCACATGCGCGCGTGCGCCATCTGGATGTAGTACACGGGGTTCTCTTCCGACTGGCTGCGCGCGAGGTCCACGTCGAACACCAGCTGGGAGTCACCCTTGCGCATGAGGTAGAAGTAGCGCACCGCGTCGCGGCCCACTTCGTCGATGAGATCGCGCACCGTGACGTACGAGCCGGCGCGCTTGGAGATCTTGACCTCCTCGCCGCTCTTCATGACGGTGACCATCTGGTGCAGCACGTAGTCGGGATAGCCCTCGGGAATACCGACGCCCAGCGCCTGCAACCCGGCGCGCACACGCGTGGTGGTGCTGTGGTGATCCGCACCCTGCACGTTGATGGCCCGCTTGTAGCCACGCTCCCACTTGGTGACGTGATACGCGACGTCGGGCACGAAGTAGGTGTAATCGCCGCCCTTGGCCGCGCTCTTCTTCATGACGCGATCCTTGTCGTCACCAAACGTGGTGGTGCGCAGGAACAGCGCGCCGTCTTCCTCGTAGGTGTGACCGGAGGCCTTGAGAGCTTCGACGGTCTTGTCGACGCGGCCGTCGGTGTAGAGCGAGCTTTCGAGGTAGTAGGTGTCGAACTTGACGCCAAAGGCCTGCAGGTCGAGATCCTGCTCATGACGCAGCGCGGCAACGGCAAAGGCGCGCATGGCGTCGAGGTCGTTGCCCTCGCGGTCCGCCGGATGCTGCGCGACGTAGCGCTCGGCAATTTCGCGAATGTACTCGCCGTGATAGCCACCCTCGGGAATCGCGAGCGGCTGGCCGGCCAACTCACGCACCCGGGCCTGTGTGCTCTTGGCGAGATTGGCGATCTGCGTGCCGGCGTCGTTGTAGTAGAACTCGCGATCGACGTTCCAGCCGGTCCACTCGAGCAGTGTGCTGATGGCGTCGCCGAGCGCCGCCTGTCGCCCGTGCCCCACATGCAGTGGACCGGTGGGGTTGGCGGAGACGAACTCCACACACACGCGCTGGTTGTGGCCCAGGTCCATGTGGCCCCACCGCTCGGGGGCGGCCAGAATCTGCAGCAGGCCGCGCGCCTGGAAACCGGGATCAAGACGGATGTTGACGAAGCCCGGTCCCGCGATGTCCGCCGACACGATGCCGACGCTGGACGTGTCGAGCGCGGCGATGAGCGCCTCGGCAATGTCGCGCGGCTTCTTGCCGAGCGGCTTGGCGAGCGTCATGGCGAGATTGGTGGCCCAATCACCGAAGGCCGGATCACGCGGGCGTTCGAGAATCGGGGAGACATCGTCGGGCGCACCGAGGGTACGCGCCGCGCGCGCCAGTTCGGCGCGCAGGGCTTCAGCCTGAGTCACGGCAGATGGTGCAAGAGGGCGTGCGACCGCGGCCGTCGAGCGCGTGAGCGCGCCCGACAGCGTGCGTCAGTCGGATTTGGTGGACGACGCGGCCGGACTGGCCGCGGGCTTGCTGTCGCTCTTGGTGCTTGAGGCGCTACCGGACGCGCTGTCGGACGACTTGCTGGACGTGTCGCCCTTGCTGCCACTCTCACCACCGGCCGCGGCACGCTGGTCCTTCTTGCCGTCCTTGCCGTAGTCGGTGATGTAGAAGCCGCTGCCCTTGAACAGCAGGCCGGCGCCACCGGAAATGATGCGCGTGGCCACGCGGCCGTCGTCGAGCGTGACGGAGTCGGGAACTTCGCTGATCTTGAAGATCCGCTCGATGATCGTGCCGTCGGGCGCGCGAAACTCGTAAGTTGGCATGGCTACGAAAGTTGGCTGAGGTCAAACAGCCTTGAAAGGTAGCCAGACCCGGGGCCGGGTTCAACGGCCCGAGCGGGGCCGTCTCAGCTGACCACGAGGGTGGGCGCGCCGGGGGTGTAGGTGACCGTGAACCGGGTCAGGTTGGTGGTCCGCTGCGGCGAATCAGGCAGGTTGATGCCCTGATTGTCGAACTCGGCGCCGTGATTGGGGCACTTGAAGCTGGTGCCGTTCACCACGTTGACGGTGGTGCCGGCGTGCGGGCATACCATGGAGAAGGCCGAGAAGCTGGTGGCGCTGGTGCGCACGACCGCCACTGGCGTGCCGGCCACATTGCCCACGCTGCCGGCGACCCCGCCCACATTGGCCAGCGCCGGCCAGGCGCCGATGTTCACGACCAGGCCCTGCGGCGTGACGGTCATGGTGACTGTGAGCGTGCGGGCGGTCACCCCGTTGGCGCTTACGGTGACGGTAGCCGTGAAGCTGCCCACCCCCGTGAGACTGGGATTGACCGTGAGGCGGAGGTCGGCGGGTGCGGTGGTCTGCGTGAGTTCCGTCGAGAGCCAACCGAACGAACCGGGCTCGTAGGCGATGCGCGCCGACAGTCCCGAGAGTGTGCCTCCGCCTCCATTGAGACAGCGTACCACCTGCACCGGCGGAATGGCGCCGGCGGTGGCGGCAAACTGCAGCGCGGTGGCCGAGAGCTGCAGGACGGCCGGCGCGTTCGGGTCTTGCACGACGAGGGCCACGGACACGGACTGCGCCCCATTGCTGGTGCCCGGCGCGGACACCACCACCGTGGCGCGGTAGCTGCCGGCCGGCAAGGTGCCGCGCTGCGCGGTGAGCGTGAGACGCGCGGGCGCGGTGGCGGCGTCGAGTGAGACGTTGAGCCAACCGGTGCGCTCATTGGGGGCGTAGCTCAAGCCCACCTGAATGCCGCTCAGGGTGCCACCGCCTTCGTTGTCAATGACGAGCGACTGCGACGGCGGCGCGGTGCCACCAATGGCCGCCGAGAAGGCGATGGTGGTGGCAGACAGGCTGAGTGCGGGTGGCAGTGGCGCCCCGCCAATGGTGAGCGTGCCGTTGGCATTACGGCGAATGCCGACGGGCGCGAGGCTGGCGGTGGCCTGTCCACCCAGCCAGGTGCCGTCGAGGGCAAATCGCGCACCGTGATTGGGACAGGCGAAGCCACTGGCCTCGGCGTTGACGATGGTGCCGCGGTGCGGACACACCAGAGAGAGGGCCCGATACGCCGCGTTGCCCGTGCGCTCCAGATAGATGGGCGCCGCCGCGCCGCGCGACACGATGGTGCGTCCGCCCACCTGCCCCAGCTCCGGCACGGTGGCCGGATCGAGCGTGAAGGTCTCGTTCGGGAATGGCAGGATCTGGTCGGGCCCGCTGATCACGCCGTCACCACAGGCGGCCATGGCCATTGCGCCAAGCGAAAGCCAGGACGCGGTGGCAAGAAATTCGCGGCGGTCCTGGCCAGCGCAACCAGCGCAGCCCTGGGGGCCAGCGGACGGCGGGGAATTGGAGTCGGGCATGACAGGCAGATCGGCGGACATGACGCCAAGTTGCATCCGCCCCGGTGTGTTCCGAAAGAGTCTCTTCGGTGCGCCGTGTCACAGATTGTTCTCTGTCATGCCTGCCTGGTGTCTCGCTCGCCGTCCCCCTGCCCCCGCCCATGTCCGCGCGCTGCCTACCTCGTCGACCCTTGAGCAGTTCTGTCGGTCCACACGGACCGGCACCGTCGCGCGCTGCGACCGCAGCCCTGGTGCTAGCGGCGCTGACGGGCGTGCTCATGTGTGGCCCACTCGCAGCGCAATCGGGTCCGCCACCGCTGTCCGGCCTGACCGGTGTGGGCGTATCGCGCGAACTGGCCGAGGCGCGGCGACAGACCCTCGAGGACCTGCGTTATGCGCTGTCGCTGCGTGTGTCGACGTCGGACACCGCGCATGGCGAGGTGACGGTGGAGTTCACCACACGCAGCACCGGCGATGTGGTGCTGGATTTTCGCGGGTTGTTTGTACATGGCGGCGAAGTGAACGGACAGGCGTGGAATGCGCGGGAGGCCTGGAACGGTCATCACCTGCTCGTGCCGTCACGTCTGCTGCAGGCCGGGCGCAACAGCGTGCGCCTGCGCTTCGGTTCAGCGGTGGCGTCGGCGGGCGCGGCGGTCATTCGCACCCAGGATGTGCGCGACAGCAGCACGTATCTGTACACCCTGCTCGTGCCGGCCGATGCCAATCTGCTGTTTCCCGTGTTCGACCAGCCCGACCTCAAGGCGCGGATTACCCTGTCGCTGAGCACTCCACCCATGTGGCGGGCGCTGTCGAATGCTGCGCTCGTATCGCGCGACAGCTCGGCCGCGCAGGTCGTTCATACCTTTGCACCAACGGTTCCCATCAGTACCTACCTGTTTGCGTTTGCAGCGGGGCCATGGGACGTACAGACACGCGAGCTGGCAATGCATGAGGGCGCGCCGGCGCAGCCCATGTCACTGTGGGTGAGACAGTCACGCGCGCGTGAAGCCGAGTCGGATACGCTGCTGCAGATGAATGCGCGGGCGCTGCGTTGGTTGGGGCAGTACTTCGGTGTGTCCTACCCCTTTGGCAAGTACGATCTGCTGCTGGCGCCGGCATTCCCGTTTGGCGGCATGGAGCATCCGGGGGCCGTGTTCTACAACGAGGAGAGCTTCATCTATCGCGAGCCGCCCACGGTCTCGCAGTTGCTGGGTCGTCAGGCCACCACCTTTCACGAAGTCGCGCATCAATGGTTTGGTGACTACGTCACCATGCGCTGGTTTGACGATCTGTGGCTCAAGGAGGGGTTTGCCACCTTCATGGCGGCGCGCATGCAGGCGGCGCTGCAGCCCGAGGCCAATGCGTGGAAGACGTTCTATCTGCGCAACAAGCCGGTGGCCTACGCCACGGATGTCACCTCGGGCACCACGCCGGTGTGGCAGTCGCTCGGCAATCTCGATCAGGCCAAGAGCAACTACGGGCCCATTGTCTACAACAAGGCGCCGTCGCTGCTCAGGCAGTTGGAGCATGTAGTCGGTGAGGCGGCCTTTCAGCGCGGCGTGCAGCAGTTCCAGCAGCAATATGCCTTTGGCAATGCCACGTGGCAGCAGTTGCTGGCCAGCATTGGTGCGGCCGCAGGTCGTGACCTGAGCGAGTGGGGACGGCAGTGGATGCTGCGTCCCGGTGTGCCCATCATCTCGCAGCATGTGCGGGTGGAGCGTGGGCGCATTGCGTCGCTGCGCCTCACGCAGCGACCCGCACAGCCTGCCCTGTCAGGCAGCGAGGCCTGGCCGCTCACGCTGCAACTGCGTCTCCACTATGTGGACCGCGCGCCGGTGCTGCTGCGTGTCGACGTAAACACGCATGACACGGACGTACCGGCGGCGCGTGGTTTGCCCGCACCCGCCTTCGTGTATGCCAACGACGGCGACTATGGCTACGCCGTGGTGCTGCCCGACTCGGCCAGCGTGTCGTGGCTCACGAGGGAGCTGCCGAGTGTGCGCGATGACCTGCTGCGCGCGCAGCTCTGGGGCGCACTGTGGGATCTGGTGCGCGATGCGCAACTCGACCCGCGTCGCTATGTGGCGGCGGTGCTGCGCGGTCTGCCGCTGGAGCGTGACGAGCAGATTGCGGCGAGTCTGGTGTCGCGGGCGGTGACGGCCACACAGCGCTATGTGCCGGCGGCCGGGCGCGATTCACTGGCAGCGGTGCTGCGCGCCACGTTGGCGGCGGGAGCGCAGGATGCTCGCCTGCCGTACGGGCAGCGCAAGGCGCAGTTCGATGCCTGGGTGAGTCTGGCGCGTGATGTGCCGTCGCTGGATTCGCTGCGCCGGTGGGTGACACGTGACTCGGTGTGGGGATTGCCGCTCCGGGCACCGACACAGTGGAGTCTGGTCCAGCAGTTGGTGGCGCGCGGCGCTGGTGATCACGCCGCGCTGATTGCCGACATGCGGCGACGCGATGCGTCGACGGAGGGGGCGCGTCAGGCCTTCGTGGCGGAGGCGGCGCGTCCCGACTCGGCGAGCAAGGCGACATTGTTTGCGCGCTGGTTCGGCGATGCCACACTCAATGAGGAATGGGTCACGTCAAGCTTGCGCACGTTTTTCGATGGTGATCAGGCGCTGTTGACCGCACCGTACGTGGTGCCGGCGTTGGACACCCTGCCGTGGATTCAGCAGAACCGGCGGATCTTTTTTCTGGGGAGTTGGCTTTCGGCGGTCATGGGCGGCCAGCGTTCGGCCGAAGCGCTCCGTGAGGTGGACGCGTGGCTGGCGGCGCATTCCATGCTGGCGCCGGATCTTCGCCAGAAGGTGTTACAGGCGCGGGATGAACTGGAACGTACGGTCCGGATTCTTGGCGCCGATTGGAATATCTCAACAACAAGATGACAGGCCCCTGCTGCGCTTGATCACGGCATCTCGCACTTGGTCCAGCGCAATCGCCATCTATTGCGATTCTTAGCTGTCCATCCCTCTGGCACTGGGACAAACAACGCTTAGCGTGGGTCGCAATCGCCACGGATGTACCGCGCGCGTCACGTTCCTGTGGCGCGTCCCGCCTTTGCGGTCCGTCCGTCCGATCGGTATTGCTGCCCCGCGTCGCGTCGACCGGATGCAGTCCCACCAAATACCCATCATCGGAGAATCCATGGGTAGGTTCCTCAGAGTCGCGACTGCGCTGGCTGCCGTCGCCTTGCTGCCGTTCCGTGCGGACGCGCAGACCCGTGATATCACGGGCAAGGTGACGATGGCCGGCACTGGTCAACCAATCGCGGAAGTCACGGTCAGTGTGGTCGGCACCCAGCTGGGTGTGCGCACCAATGAGCGCGGCGAGTATCGTCTGCGGGTGCCAACGGGCGAGGTGTCCATTTTGGCCCGCCAGCTCGGCTACAAGCGCGCGACGGTGCGTCTTGGCCCCAACGAGAGTGTGGCCAACTTCGAGCTGGAAAAGGACGTGCTGCAGCTGGAAGGCGTGACCGTGACGGGTCAGGCGACCACGGTGGATCGCCGGGTGGCGGCCACAGCCGTGGCGAGTGTCAATGCGGCCGAGCTCAATCGTGTGCCAGCGCGCTCCGTGGAAGGCAACTTGGCCGGCAAAGTGGCCGGCGCACGCATCTTCGACAACAGCGGTGCGCCGGGTGGTGGTGCTCAGGTGCAGATCCGTGGTGCCACGTCGGTGCTGGGTCAGGGTGACCCGCTCTATGTCGTGGACGGCGTGATCATTTCCAACGCCGGCATTTCGTCGGGTGCCTCGGCCATCACGCGCGCGAGTGGCACGACGGGTTCCAGCCAGGACCAGGTGGTGAACCGTCTGGCCGACCTCAACCCGAACGACATCGAGAGCATTGAAGTGCTCAAGTCGGCGGCGGCGACGGCCATTTATGGCTCGCGCGCCACGAACGGCGTGGTCGTGATCACGACCAAGAAGGGTTCGGCGGGCCAGACGCGCTGGAACATCACGCAGCGTGTGGGCACGCAGCAGTTGCTGCGCCCGCTTGGCCATCGCCAGTACGCCACGCTGGACGACGTGCTGCCGTTTGTTGGCGGCCCGGTGGGTGAGGCGGCAGCGCGCGCGGCCTGCAACCCGAACTGCACCAACTACAACTGGGAAGGCGACCTCTACGGCCGCACCGACCCGTCGTATGAAACGCTGCTGTCGGCCTCGGGCGGCGCGGGCAACACGCGCTACTTCGCGTCCATCAACGACCGTCAGGAGTCGGGCATTCAGATCAACACGGGCGCCCGTCGCACGGGTGGCCGCATCAATCTGGACCAGACGCTGACGAGCAAGTTGACGGCCAGCATGGGCATCGATGTGACGCGCAACTTCCTGCAGCGCGGCATCGGCAACAACAACAACGCCGGTGTGAGCCCCACGTACACCTTCGGCTATACGCCGGCGGTCGTGGACCTCAACACGAAGCTGGAGAACGGCCGCTATCCGCTGATGCCGTTTGACGGCGGCGGCTCGGGCACGGCGAACCCGTTCGAGGTGCTGCGCGCCATCGAGAGCAACGAAACGGTGTTCCGTCAGGCGGGCAATCTGCGCCTCAACTACGCCGCCGTGAGCACGGCCCGGCACAGCGTGCAGGTGTCCACACTGTTCGGCTTCGACCGTTTCCAGCAGGAAGGCGTGCAGTACTCGCCCAACTACCTGCAGTTCGAGCCCGCCGACGGCTTCCTGGGCACGGCCGGTCAGAACAACGTGTCGAGCCTGCAGACCAACAACGGCGTGAACGCCGTGTGGACGTGGACGCCGGCCACGAGCTGGGTGACCTCCTTCACCACCTCGGTGGGTGGCACCTATGAGCGGCAGAAGCAGGAGATCTATCGTATTCGCGGCCGCGGCCTGCTGCCCACGCGCAAGACGGCGGCCGGTGCGGCCGACGTCGCCACGGAGGACACGCGCAACGAGTTCCGCGACCAGTCGTACTATGTGAACGAGCAGGTGCTGCTGTTCGACGAACGCCTGGCCCTCAACGCCGGCTTCCGCGCCGACCGTTCGAGTGCCAACGGTGACCGCGAGAAGTACTTCATGTTCCCGAAGTACTCGGGCTCCTACCGCTTCGTGAAGCCCCTCTCGGACAAGATCGACGAGATCAAGTTCCGTGGCGCCTGGGGTCAGTCGGGCAACCGTCCGCGCTACGGCGATCGCGACATCCTCTACGCCGACGGCGGCATCATTGCGGGCCAGGGCTCGCTCGTGTCGGCCAGTCTGCTGGGCAATACGAACATCAAGCCCGAGGTCATGAACGAGCTCGAGTTCGGTGCCGACGCCGCGTTCCTCAACTCGCGTTTGGCCTTCGAGTTCACGCGCTACCAGCGCAAGATCACCGACCTGCTGCTGACCTTCCCGCTGCCGCCCTCGTCGGGTCTGGGCAACCAGATCATCAACGGCGGTCAGCTGTCGGTGCTGGGCACGGAAGCGGTGGTGTCCTTCGTGCCGGTGAAGCGCAACAAGTTCGAGTGGGCCAGCCGCATCATCTACAACGCGAACGTGCAGTACACGAACGACATTCCGGTGCCGGCCTTCCCGGTACCCGGCTCGTTCGGCGCGGCCTACGGCCGCAACCGCATCACGGCCAATACGCGCTCGTCGTACATCTGGTCGAATGCGCCATACGGTGCGAACGGCGCGGTGCGCGACACGATCACGTACGACTCCAACCCGATCCACACGACCACGTGGAACAACGATTTCACGATCGGTCGCTTCACGGTGTCGGCCCTGCTCGACTAGCGCGCGGGTGGCGCGGTGTCGAACATGACGAACAACCTGTGGGACGAGGGCGGCAACTCGCGTGACTACGATGCTGCGGCGCCGGCCACGATCATCCCGGCCAGTGGCAACGCCCCGGCGTCGGCCGCCTGCGGCAACCGCACGCTGGGCGACTGCCGCTACTTCACGTTCAACGGCGGCGACACGCGCGTGTACATGCAGAACGGCTCGTACGTGAAGCTGCGCGAGATCACGGTGAACTATCAGGCGCCGGATTCGTGGGCGCAGAAGCTGCCGGGTGCCAAGTCCCTGCGCTTCAACCTCAGCGGCCGTAACCTGGCCCTGTGGTCGGACTACTGGGGCTACGACCCCGAGTTCAACAACTTCGGCAATACGAACTTCAACCGGTTCATCGATCTGGCGCCGTTCCCGCCCAGCCGCCAGTTCTTCTTCACGGTCGACGTGGGGTTCTAAGACATGACGACCAACCAACTTTCGGGCGCTTCGCGCATGAGTCCTGCCACACTGCGCACTGTGGGTGCGCTGTCCCTCGCGTCTCTTTCGCTGGCGGCCTGCAGCAAGGACACGCTCAACGTCACCAACCCCAACACGCCCTCGGTGGCGGGCGCCAGCAGCGACCCGCAGGCTCTGCAGCTGTTGGCCACGGGTCTGATTCGGCAGAACCGCAACAGCCGTGGTGGTTTCATCACCGAGACGGGCCGATTCGGGCGTGAAGCCTACGTGTACACGCCGCAGGAAGGGCGTAACACCTCGGCCTACCTCATCGGCATCTCGGGGCAGAACCGCCTCGACCCGGCGGGCTTCGCAGTGGGCAGCTGGGGCGGCCCCTACGGCAACCTGCGTGACGTGTTCAACTTCAAGAACACCGTCAACGCCTCGACGCTCACGGCCGAGCAGAAGCGGGCGGCGCTGGGTTTTGCCAAGACCATCGAGGGCATTGAGCTGCTCACGGTGATTGCCACGCGCGACACCATCGGTGCCGTGGTGCAGATCAACCAGGATGCCACGCAGCTGGCGCCGTTTGTCAGCCGCGACTCGACCTACAAGTACATCCTGAACACGCTGGACGAAGCGGCGGCCGACCTGGCGGCTGGCGGATCGGCGTTCCCGTTTGCCCTCAACTCGGGGTTTACGGGCTTCAACACGCCGGCCACCTTCCGCCAGTTCAACCGCGCCATCGCGGCGCGGGCCGCGGCCTACTATGCCACGGCTGGCGGCGGTGCGACGGCGTGGACGCGGGCGCGGCAGGCCATCGACGCCTCGTTCGTCAACATCAACGCCACCTCGGCGGCGCAGTACAACGTGGGCGTGTATCACCCCTACGCCGGCTCGCCGGACGCGCCGAACCCGCTCGCACAGGCGACGAACACCGACCTGTACGCGCACATGTCCATTGAGGCCGACGCGCCGCTCAAGGCCGACGGCAGCAAGGACAACCGCTTCGTGGCCAAGATCGGCAGCCGGCCCACGCGTAACGCGCCGCAGGGGCTTGGCGTGGCATCATCGCTGGGCTTCAACATCTACCCGGCCATCACCACGCCCATCCCGATCATCCGCAACGAGGAGCTCATCCTCCTCCGCGCCGAGATCCTGCTGGCTACCGGTGACAAGACCGGCGCGATTGCGATGATCAACAACATCCGCGTGAACTCGGGTGGGCTCGCGCCCACGACGCTGACTGCCGCCTCACCGGATGCGGACATCGTCACGGAAATCCTCGTGCAGAAGCGCTACTCGCTGCTGCTTGAGGGCCACCGGTGGATCGACATGCGGCGGTACGGCCGCCTCAACCAGCTGCCGCGTGACCTCACGACGGGCGTGAACGCGCACTTCGTGGCGCGGGTGCAGCCGCTGCCGCAGGCCGAGTGCCTGCAGCGGGTTGGCCAGTCCGGCGCGCTGGCGGGCCCGGGCTGCTGAGCCTGAGTCCATGATGGGTCAAACGCCCCGATCGCCGAAAGGCGGTCGGGGCGTTTGCTTTGGTGTTGTAGACTCGGAACTCATGAACTTGAACTCAAAGCTCAGCGCTCACCGACAGTCCGGTCAGCGCTGAGCTTTGCGTTGAAGGAATGAGTTGCGAGTTGCACGAACTCAAAACTCGAAACCTGAACCCAGAACTCGAAACCGATCAGTTCCGAGTTTTGAGTTCGAGTTCCGAGTCCTGGGTTTGTTTCTCAGTACCCGTCGCGGGTCCAGACCGCAACAACGCCGCAGCGCCTGTCGACGCCACCGAACTGCGGGGGGACAGTCGCCGCACCCGAGTACACTTCAATGCCGGCGATCTGCTTGGGTGGCGGCAGCAGGTCGAGATTGAAGTAGCGCGGCAGAATGATGCCATCGAGCAGAACCTGCATGGGGCAGTAGTTCTGCTGCTGATTGCCGTCGAACCCACCGCCCTCACGGCGGCTGTACACCTGCGTGCCACCAAAGGCCTGCGTGGTGTTGACTGCCACCTGGACGCCGCGCATGTAGCGCATGAAATCCGAGGTCTGGATGGAGCCACGCCTTTCGATTTCTTCCTGCGTCACGAACTGTCCGATGCCCTGCTGACGGCGCTGCTCGAAGTCCAGCATGCGCATCGTGACACGGCGTCCCTGCGTGCGCACGGTGTCGAGCAGGTAGTTGCTGCGCAGCAGGGTGTACGACAGCCGCAGCGTGTCCTTCTCCGGCACATCGATGATGCCCGACGTGGGCGCAAAGCCCACGCGGCGCACCACCAGCAAGTACTGACCGGGCGGCACCTGCATCATGCGAAAACGGCCGTTCTCACCCGTCACCACACGCGCGCCAGTGCCCACCACCGACACGTCGGCCGAGCCGAGCGGATTCAGGAGCGTGTCGGTGACGAGACCGTCGATGACCGAGAAGCGGTCGGCGTCGCGCACGGCATTCTGTGCCTGCTCCTGGCGCGCGCGGTCCTGCACGGAGGTGCGCTGCTGTGCGGCCAGTACCGACGGCAGGCCCAGCATCATGACGGCCGCCCCGGCCAGCGCGGCCGCGCGAAAATGTCCTTGCGGGTTCATAGGGAAAAGATACTCGCCGAGCCCCCGGGAAAGATCCCTTGGGGCGCGCTCTTAGCGTCGCGCCAGGTCCCCACAGGCCACGATGATGCTCATGGCTGCGGCGGCGTCGTGGATGTTCACGTAGTAGGTGCTGGTATCGGCAAAGACGGCCGGGACGGTGGCTTTGGCCGAGCCGTTGCCCTTGGCATCGATGGTGATGGGTGTATAGGCCCGGCCGCCGCCAAACACACCGCCGGACTTGCTACAGCTGCCAACGTGTACGTGCCATGGGCGGGTGGCGCCGGGGGTATCGCCGGAAAGCTGCACACTCACCTCGACGCCCTTGCCATCGGCGGTGGGCACGGCGGTGGCGGTACCTGACACCTTTCGTCCCTCGCGGCCGGTCAGCGTGGCGGCCCAATCACGAACGCGCGGGGTGGCGGAGAGGCTGGCGGCACCGACTGTCAGGAGGCCGAGCACAGCGAGAGTGCGTGCAGGCCGCGCGGACGCTGCGGAACGCCACAGGTGGCGAGTCATGGGAGCTCCGTGAGTTGGTTTGCGGTGGGAGGTCGCCGCCTTTCGGAGACGGACGTTCAGCGGCGACGGCGCTTGGGCGCCATGAGAAAAGTAGCCAGGGCGAGCACAAGCACCACAGCAAGCACAGCCAGCATGACGAGCCCGCGCGTGCGCCCCTGCGGCAGGAACCAACTGGCGATCAGGAACGGAACAGCCGCGATGACAAGCCGCAGGAACTGCCGATCCGCCCACTGCGGCACAATGCGCGTGCTGCGTGGCGCGAGTCCCGTGCGATACTCCGCCTCGGCGGCCAGTGCGAAAATGCGATCCTCGATGCGCCGCCACACCTGCCCCACGCGCCACGCCACGGCTCAGCTGCGCTCCACGATACGATCGATGAGGAAGCTGGACTGCACCAGCGCCTCAGCGGTGAAGTCGCCGAAGAATTCGCGCACCTCGTGAAACAGCGACGCGAACGCCGCCTGATCGGCGTTGGCGATGACCGCCGCGAGTTCCTGTGTGGCCGCGCCAAACGCGGCCGTCACGTCACCGGTGCGTGGATTGCGCATCTCGATGGGGCCGTAAAGCGCGGGGTCCTGCGCGAAGTGCCGCGCCGCCACGTAGAGCTCGAGCAGATAGGCCGGCGAGGTGAAGGGCATGGTTTCCGACGGCGGCACGCCGAGCCGCGCGAGTGTGAGGCCCAGCACCTGCGTCTGGAAATGCGTGAGCACCTGCACGATGGCCATGGCGCGGTCGTGCTGCTCAGGCGTGGCTTCCGTGGTGACCAGACCACGCGCCGTGAACGTATGCTGCACCCAGTCAAACCAGGCGTCGCCCCGGCCCCGACACAGCACCACACGCTGACCCTGCAGCGTGTGCACGCTGGGCCCGAACATGGGGTGCGTGCCCACCACACTCGCAGCGGTATGTGCGAGCATGGCGGCCATGGGCTCGGCCTTGATGCTGGTGACGTCCATGAGCAGCGCGTCACCATTCAGATGCGGACCAACTTCCTGAATGACGGACACCGTGTGCTCGATGGGCACACTCACCACCACCACATCGGCCGCGGTTGCGGCCTCAGCCGCACGCAAGGTGGTGTCGGTATCGACGACGAGCAGTTGATGCCCCAGGTCGCCGAAGAGCCGCACGAAGAGCCGCCCGATCTTGCCATGTCCACCAATGACGGCCACGGTACGCGGCGCTTCGCTGAGCGGAATCTCGGCGCGCAACGCGGCCTGATGATCGCGGCTGGAGCGCAGCAGCACACGGAAGATGGACTCGATTTCTCCGGCAGGCAGCCCGAGCTCGAGCGCGCGCTCATGGCGGTCGCGCAAGACGTCGTGCTCACGCTGCGCGTCGCGAATGCGAATGCCGTGTGCGCGCTTGTAGGCGGCCACTTCGGCCACCAGGGCCATGCGCCGCGCGAGAATCTGCATGAGGTCGCGATCGAGCGCGTCGATCATGGCGCGCAGCACAGACAGTGTGCGCGGTGGCGCGCTGGCGGCCTCGCTGCTCACGTGCGTTTGCAGAGGGCGGCCATCAGGGCGTCTGCTTCCAGAACGCGATGCCGCTGGCCTGCTGGCCCACGTCGGCGGTGCCGACCTTGGCGCGCGCCACGATGTCGATGACGTCCACCTTGCCGGGCTGCGCGCCCACGCCCTCGCTGGACACAAAGGCATAGCGCGAGTCGGCGGACACGGCGATGCCGTGCGCGAGGCGGTTGGAGGTGGGCACGACGCCGACACTCTTGCCGGATGTCAGATCAAAGATCTCGACGGCGTGGCCCTGCTTGAGCGTGGCCATGAGGTACTTGTTGTCGGCCGTGGCGGCGAGATTGTACACGCCGCGGCCCGTCTTGAAGCGCCGCTGCAACGCCCAGGTCTTGCGATCGATCTCGAGAATCTCGTCGGCCTTGTTGCACGCCACGTAAATGCGATCGCCCTTCGCTGACGGCTGTGCCCAGGTCGGCGAGCAGGACGCGGGCGTCATGTCATGCTTTGCGAGACCGAGCCCGGCGCGTCCCACCTGCGCCGGATCGACGACGGGGCCGGCGGCCTTGGCTGCAGGTGCGGCGGCATTGTGCGCCGCGTGCGCGTCATGCCCCGTGTGATTCATGCCGGCATTCATGGCCGCGAGGGTGCCCGCCGTGAGTGGCAGCGGGCCTTCCTTGCCCTTGGCCAGCGAGAAGCGGCGCGAGACCTCGAAGCTGCGCGTGTCGACCTCCACCAACTGATCATCCATCATGCAGGTGCTGTACTGGTGCAGGCCATCCGCCGTGATGCGACTGCCATGCGGCATGGTGCAGGTCACGATGCGCGCGACTTCGGTGTTGGTGGGCGTGTACACCACCGACACCGAGCTCGGCACCATGTCACCGTGCAGATTGAAATTCACCGACAGTGTGTAGAGTCCGTCCGGCGTGACGTCGATGGACGCCGGGAAGTTGCCGAGCAGGGTGCCATTGCCGACGAGCGTGTCGGGGCCGAGCTCGTACTTCCAGTACTTGCCATCGGGAAAGCCGTGGCCGGTGGTCATGTACAGGTATCTGGCGTCGGCCGAGATGACGAGGCCGTGCGGGCCTTCCATTTCGGCGGCGAGTTCGCCGATGGCGGTCGTTCGCTCGACCGTCGTGCCCGAAGGGCCGAAGCGTACACGATGGATGAGGTCGGCCGACTCGGCCCCGACATACACCCAGTAGTCCCGGGTGGGCTTGGCGGGCTGCGGCGGCTTCTGCTGCGGCCGTTGCTGCGCAGACACCGAAGAAGCGGCGAGTGTCGCGGCGATGCACAACGCCGTGGTCCACCGCTGGAATTGGGAGCCGGATGCGTGTCGCATGTCTGCCTTGCGTGGGGGAAGTTCGGGACGCATGATGGCCGGGTGTCCCGCGCCGGTAGGGCGCGTCAGGGCACTGCCATCATCCCCTCGGAGACCTCCCCATGAACGTAGCGCGCCGCCTGCGTTTCGTCACGATTGCTGCCGCCGTGTCGGCGGTCGGTCCACTGCCCTCTGTGTCCCTGCACGCGCAGGCGGCGCCCGCGGCTGCCACGGTGGCCCGTCTGGTGGCCGAACCGGCGCGCGTCACGCTGCGTGCCGGTGAATCCACGCCGGTCAAGGTCACGGCCTACGACGCCAATGGGCGCGCGCTCAGTGACGCGACCGTGCGTGTGACGGGGCCGCGCCAGGCCATGCGCTACAGCAACGGCAAGCTCGAAGCGTTCCGTGCGGGCTCGTACACGGCCACCGCCACGGCCATGGGCGCGCAGGGGCCGATCACGCTCGACATTCCGGTCATCGTGAGTTGGCCGGCACTGGCCAAGCTCACCATGACGGCCGACTCGGGTCGCTTGTACACCGGTGTGGCGCTGAACCACAAGATTGAAGGCACGCACGCCGACGGCAGCCCGCGCTACGGCCTTGTGGCCACCTGGCGCAGCAGCAACGCCGCGGTGGCCGAAGTGGATCGCTTTGGTACGGTGACGGCGCTCAAGCCCGGCGCGGTGACGATCACCGCTGAGGCGGAAGGTGTGACGGCGAGCACGTCGTACACCGTGGTGACCAACCCGGTGGCGAGCATCGCGCTCGACATTCCCGAGGACGTGATCCTCACGGGACAGGTGGTGCGACTCAAGGCCACGGCACGCAACGCGAGTGGTACCCCGGTAAGCGACGCGCCCATCACCTGGAGCTATACCTACACGCCCGACGATACAACCGTCGCGCCGGGTGGCCCGGGCATCGTGGACTGGGGCCGCTTCACGGCCAACCATCCGGGCCGATTCACGCTGCTTGCGCAGAGCGGCGGCGTGGTGGCGCGCAAGGTGCTGGAAGCCAAGCCGCGTGACGTGGTGCGCCGCATTTCCGTAACGGGTCGCGGCACCATCAACACCACCGCCACCAGCGACCTGTGGCCGTGGACGGGAAAGGATGGCCGCGACTACGTGCTGGTGGGCACCTGGGGCGGCGATGGCTATGGCATGGTGTTCGACATCACGGACATGAACAACATCGTGAAGACGGACTCCATCAAGATCGACGCGCGCACGATCAACGACGTGACGGTGTCACCCGACGGCCGCTACGGCGTGCTGGCGCGCGAGGGCGCGTCCAACCGTATCAACGGTGTGGTGATCCTGGACCTGGCCAATCCGGCGCATCCCAAGATTGCCTCCACCTTCGAGCAGGAATTGACGGGCGGCGTGCACAACATGTTCGCCACCAACGATCACCTGTTCGCGATCTCCGGTGGTCAGAAGTACGTCATCATCGACGTGAAGGACATCTACAAGCCGAAGTACGTGAGCGAGTACCAGCATCCCAATGCGCGCATTCATGACCTCTGGGTGCGCGACGGCATTGCCTACTCGGCACAGGGTGGCGTGGGCACCGTCATTGTGGATGTGGGCAACGGCAAGTGGGGCGGCACGATCGAGAAGCCCAAGCTCATCAACGTGTTCCCCATCAACTCGGGTCACGAGATCTATCCGTACGTCCAGAAGTCCACGGGTCGCACCTATCTGTTCATCGGCGATGAGGAGATGAACCGCGCCGGCCGCGTGTGGGAAGGGACGAACTATCGCAGCACGCTCGGCCAGAAGGGCGGCATCGCGCAGACCTCGGGCGGCTACGTGCACATCGTGGACGCCACCGACCCCATGAACATGCGCAAGGTGGGCCGCTACCACCTCGAAGACTACGGCGCGCACGACATCATCGTGGAAGACGACGTGCTGTATCAGGCCTACTACGACGGCGGCGTGCGCATTGTAGACGTGAGCGGCGAACTGATGGGCAACCTGGCCGAGCAGCGGCGCGAGATCGCGGTGTTCAAGCCGTATGACCCGCAGGGCCACACGGCCAACGCGCCGTTCGTGATGAACGCGATGCCGTGGAAGGGGCAGATCCTGTTCACGGACTTCA
The DNA here is from genome assembly GCF_002483225.1 of Gemmatimonas sp. UBA7669. Lineage (NCBI taxonomy): Bacteria > Pseudomonadati > Gemmatimonadota > Gemmatimonadia > Gemmatimonadales > Gemmatimonadaceae > Gemmatimonas > Gemmatimonas sp. UBA7669. The sequence goes on from NZ_DLHL01000015.1 coordinate 54,998, forward strand.
ACACGGGTCTGTGGGCGGCGAAGCTGGAGCCGAAGCAGAAGGCGATTACGCCCTGAGGAACAGCAAACTGCGATAGCCTTTGCGCCGGAAGCCTTTACGCCAGAAGCCGTAGGTCGGGAGCACGATGCGCGACGGCGTGTGCTCCTGACCTACGGCTTCTGAGTTCAAGGCTAGCGGCGTATCGCTCCCGCAGTTTGCAGTTATTCAGGCCGGTACCTTCCCCACACCCCTTCAAGCGCGTCCGCGATTTCGCCCACCGAGGCGCGGGCGCGCACGGCGTCGATGATGAGTGGCATGAGCTCCGCACGCGGCCCACTGTGTGAGGCCAGGTACTGCGGAGCCACCGCCACCAGGTGCTGCAGCGCAGCGGTCACGGCGTTGGGGTCGCGCTCGGCCTTTACGGCGGCCAGTCGCGCCACCTGATCGCGCTCGAGCGCGCTGAAGTCCGGCGCGGGAATGATTGGCGGATCCTGCCCGTCACCAAACTTGTTGACGCCCACCACCACGGTGTCTCCCGACTCCACGCGCAACTGGTACTCGTAGGCGCTGCGCGCGATTTCCTCCTGGAAGAAGCCGGCGCGAATGGCCTCGGCGGCGCCGCCCAGTTCGTCCACCTTGCCAAGCAGCTCCATGGCGCGCGCCTCGATGGCGTCGGTGAGTTGCTCCACGTACCAGCTGCCGGCGAGTGGATCGACGGTATTGGCAATGCCCGACTCGTAGCCCACGATCTGCTGCGTTCGCAGCGCGAGTGTGGCGGCTTCGGCGGTGGGCAGGGCCAGCGCTTCGTCGTAGCCGTTGGTGTGCAGTGACTGCGTGCCACCCAAGGTGGCGGCCAGCGCCTGCACGGTGACCCGCACGACGTTATTGAGCGGCTGCTGCGCCTGCAGCGTCACGCCACCCGTCTGCGTGTGGAAGCGCAGACGGCAGCTCTGATCGTTGGCGCCGAAGCGCTCGCGCATGAGCCGCGCCCACAGTCGCCGGGCGGCGCGGAACTTGGCCACTTCCTCGAACAGGTCGTTGTGCGCGGCAAAAAAGAACGACAGGCGCGGTGCAAACAAATCCACCGGCAGACCGGCGTCGACGGCCTGCTGCACATACGCCAAGGCGTCTGCAAAGGTGAATGCCACCTCCTGCACCGCCGTGGCACCGGCCTCGCGAATGTGGTAGCCACTGATGGAGATGGGATTCCACTGCGGCACTTCGGCGGCGCAGAAACGGAACATCTCCGCCGTGAGCGCCAGCGATGGCGCGGGCGGATAAATGTACGTGCCGCGCGCGATGTACTCCTTGAGGATGTCGTTCTGCACCGTGCCCGAGAGCTTCTCGCGCGAGATCCCGCGCTCCTCGGCTACCACGATGTACATGGCCAGCAGCGTGCTGGCGGTGGCGTTGATGGTCATGCTGGTGGACACCTTGTCCAGCGGAATGCCATCAAAGAGCAGATGCAGATCGTCGACCGTGTCGATGGCCACGCCCACGCGCCCCACTTCGCCCGTCGCACGCGATGACGACGAATCGATGCCCATTTGTGTGGGCAGATCGAAGGCTACGGACAATCCCGTCTGTCCCGCGTCGAGCAGCAACTTGAAGCGCTCGTTGGTGGCCTTGGCGGTACCAAAGCCCGCGTACTGCCGCATGGTCCACAATCGCCCACGGTACATGGTGGGCTGCACGCCGCGCGTGAAGGGAAATTGACCTGGATCACCCAGGTCGCGCGCGTAGTCGGTGGACACATCGGCCGGCCGCACGACGGCCGGCACGGGAATACCGGAGGGAGAGAGGCGTTCAGACATGCCGCAATCTAACAGCCGGTCGACCGCATTCCGCGACCGACCGGCTGTCTCACCACGCACTGCGCCAGACGAATCAGCTGGCGGATACCGGCGTGGGTGCGGGGCGCGTGGCGCCACGCCGCTCGGGTATGCCGGGCGCCACGTACCTGGGCAGCGGGAACTCACTCACCAGTTCCACCTCGGCCTTGCTGCCGAGGTACAGCGGCGTGCGCTGATGCAGTTCGGTGGGCTCGACATCGAGAATGCTGCCGTATCCATCGGTGGCCGCCCCACCAGCCTGCTCGGCAATGAACGCGAGCGGATTGGCCTCGTACAACAAACGCAGCTTGCCGCGCGGCGACTTCTCGTTGGCCGGATAACAGAACACACCACCGCCGAGCAGATTGCGATGGAAGTCGGCGACGAGTGAGCCCACGTATCGCACGTTCAGCGCCTTGCGCTGTCCGTCCAGTCCCCGATAGCGGCGCATGAGCGCGCGCGTGGGTTCGGGCCAGTCCTGCTCGTAGGCGTCGTTCACCGAGAGATAGCGCGCCCGCTCGGGGATGCGAATGTTGGGATGCGAGAGCAGGAACTCGCCAATGGACGGATCGAGCGTGAAGCCATGCGCGCCCTGTCCGGTGGTGTACACCATCATCGTGCTCGAGCCGTACAGGATGTAGCCCGCCGCCACCTGACGACGGCCCGGCTGCAGCAGGTCTTCCATCTCGCCGCGTGTGCCGCGCGTGATCTTGCGGAACACCGAGAAGATCGTGCCCACCGGCACGTTGACATCGATGTTGGATGAGCCGTCGAGCGGATCGAACAGCAACACGTACTTGCCGCTGCGGAAACCCTCGGGGATCTGAATGATGTCGGGCTCTTCTTCCGACGCCATGGCGCAGAGACGGCCGCCATGATCGAAGGCCTTGACCACGATTTCGTTGGCGATGACGTCGAGCTTCTGCTGGACCTCGCCCTGCACGTTTTCGTTGGTGGTGGCGCCGAGGATGTCGGCGAGGCCGGCGCTGCGCACCTTGTTGGCGATCATCTTGCCGGCGAGCGCCATGTCGTAGAGGATGCCGGACAGCTCACCGGTGGCCTCCGGGAACATGCGCTCCTGTTCGATGATGAAACGCTCAATGGTGACGACCGAAGTCGCGGTGTGCTTGACCACGGCGGGACTCCCTGCAGGGGAAAGGGACGGCACGGAATACGGGGAAGCTCGCAAGGTCGAGGCCCCCCAGCAAGCGTTACGGGGGCGAGACTGCGTCTTCATGACGATGAAACACATGTAACAAGCGCTAGGGGACGCGCCATCGTTCCCCGCGGGACTCAATCTCCAGTATCTGTCCGTCGGAACGCACCACGATGACACCCTCCAGGTCGGTGCGCAGCAGCGGCACGCCGCGGCCAAAGAAGGCCTCGAGGGTCTCGAGCGCGGGGTGGCCGTAGCGGTTGCCGGCCCCGAGGGACGCGAGGGCCACGCGCGGGGCTACCGCGTCCAGCAGGGCCGGCGACGAGCTCGTACGGCTCCCATGGTGGCCCACCTTGAGCACGTCGGCCTTGAGATCGTCAGGCGCATACTGCGAGAGCAGCCAAGCCTCCTCCTCACCTTCGGCGTCGCCGGTGAGCAGCAGGCGATGCGCGCCGTACCGCACGCGCAGCACGACGGACGTTTCGTTGGCATCGGGCTGCGCCGCGGTCCACGTGGAGTCAGGTGCCAGCACGTCGAAGTGCACCCCGTCGAGCGTGAGCGACTGTCCGGGGCGCACGCGCTGCCACCGTAGCTGCTGTTGCTGCACCCGCGAGAGCGCCTCGCGATAGCCGGGACTGGTGCCCACCCACGCCGACTCCCACCAGAGACGTGGCCTCAAGGCCTGTACGACGCTGGCGGCGCCGCCGGCGTGATCATCGTGCGCGTGGGACAGCACGAACAGTGCCAGCTCGCCGCCGCGACGCCTGAGATGCGGCACGACCGTACGGCGGCCCGCGTCGCCGCCCTGCCAGCGCGGCCCGGCGTCAACGAGTACCCAGCGACCGCGCGGCGTGCGCAGGGCCACCGCGTCACCCTGCCCCACGTCGAGCATGTGTAATTCAAGGACGTGGTGTGTGCGGTTCGGCCAGCCGAGACGGGCTGTGATTGCCTGTATCGCCCCCTGCGCATCGGCGGCTGCCCACCAGAGTGTCGCGCATGCTGCCATCGCCGCACCGAGCCGCCAGCGCGTGGCGTCATGCGTGCCCGCGCGCGAGGCCGTGCTGCGCACGAGCAACGCCAGCGTGAGGCCGGCGCCCACCGCCACCGAGAGACTTGGGGCCACGGGCCACACGGCAAAGGGCAGCCGGGCTGCCCACGCGGCCAGCGCGTCAAGCGCGGCCATGAGGGGCTGCGTGGCATCGGGCAACCAGATGGCCACCGTGGGCCAGGCGGCGCACAGCATGGCCCAGGCCAGCGCCAGAAAGAGGGCGGGCTGCAGCACCCCCACAATGGGCGCCGCCGCAAGATTGGTGAGCGGTGCGACCATGCTGATGCGTCCGAAGGTCCAGGCAATGAGCGGCGCCGTTACCACCGTGGCGACAACGCCCGTAAGACACTCGGCCACCAGCCAGCCCCTGATGCCGCGCCAATGCGCCATGCGTACGACTATTTCGCGAAGACGTTGCTGCGCGCGCTCCCCCACGTGAGTGTTGCCTGCGCGATGCGAGAAGCGGCGACGTTGTTTGATCGACTCTTCGCGCGCCCAGTGACGCCAGCGACGACGGGTCGCGCGCGCCGCGACCAGGGCCGCCATACCCGACACACTGAGTTGGTAGCCAAGGTCGGACACCACGAGTGGGTTGTGTGTTGGCACCAGGGCGCCGAGCGCGAGCGCGGTCCATTCGTGCACGGGTCGCTGCCAGCGCGCGGAGAGCGTGACGACTGCCAGCATGATGGCACTGCGCACCGCTGGTGCGGGCGCGCCAAGCAGCAACACATAGGCACACACCAACGCCAGCGCGGCCGGTTCGAGCCATTGGCGCGGCACACGCAGCATGCCGCCCAGCGTGAGCAGCGCCGAGGCAATGATGGCCACGTGCATACCGGACACCGACAGCATGTGCACGAGTCCCGCGTCGGCATACTGGTCACGGACGGCGTGGTCGATGCCATCCTGATCGGCTATGAGCAATGCGCGTACCAGCGGCGCCCGCGAGCGGAAGTTGGCGTCGATGTGTGTGCCGAGCGTGCCGCGCCAGCTTCGCAACAAGTCGTGCGATGGTGCGTCGAGCACACGCTGAACATCACCGCTTGGTGTCTGCTGCTGCGCACTCTGCTCGTGCGCACTCTGCTCAATGCGTAGCCCGCGAGCCGTGGTGGTCACGACTCCGGGGGCGGTGAGACGCTGACCAGGACGTGGCAAGGGGCCGAACCATCGCAGGGTGGCCGGGACTGCGCAGCTACCGAGCGCCGGACGTGCCGGCAGTTGCGCCACGCCGCGCACGAAGCTGCCACGCTGCCCTCGGCCAGCGGCCACATCATCCACCAGCAGCTGCAGGGTGTCGCCTGACTGCGCCGCAGCGGCGAGCTCCGTGCGGCAACTCTGCTGTTCGATGCGCGCGGCCTGTGCTAACATGGCGCCGGCGAGGGCAAAACATGGCGCGACGATCAGACGGGCGTCGCGCCACCAGACCAACGGCATCGCCTGCGAGCGACTGCGCGGTTGGCCACTCTGCCTGAGACGTCGCATCAGGCCCACGAACACCGCGGCCACCAATAGCAGCGGCAGCGCGGCCGTCACGTCCACGCCGCGGCCTTGCACCGTCTGCGCCCCAAGCGAATCGGCGCGCCCCCCGACGGCCAGGCCCAGCAGCCACCAGCACACCATATGCACAAGAAGCGGCATGCGGGCACCATGGCACCGCCGCCGCTTCCGTGTTGCATCAATTTGTTGCGCGCGGTGTTCTGTGCACGCGTGTCGCCAGCCTTACAACATGGGCAGCGGCTTGCGCTCCACCACACCGGCAACCGCAGACAGCGGTGTGCCAGTGAACGTGGCACCGGTGGTGCCCGTCAGGGTGACGGTGAGATAGTCCCCAATGGCGCCGGCGTCGGCCGGCACCATGACCGTCTTGAAGTCGCGGGAACGCGCCTGCAGCAACTCGCCATCACGCGCGACCTTCTCGATGAGCACCTCCATGGTGTCGCCGAGTCGGGCCATGTTGTTTTCGCGCGAGATGCCGCGTACGGTGGCCACCAGCCGATCGAAGCGTTCGGCCACCAGCTTGTCCGGCACGTGCCACTCCACCGGCATGCGTGTGGCGGGTGTGCCTTCGCGCATGGAGAACTTGAACATGAAGGCGTCGTCGAAGCGCACTTCGCGGCACAGCGACAGCGTGTCCTCGAACTCCTCGTCGGTTTCACCGGGGAAACCCACAATGATGTCCGTGGTGAGGGCGAGTCCGGGGATGGCGGCGCGCAGTCGCGCCACGCAGCCCAGATAGTCCTCACGCGAGTAGCGACGCAGCATGCGCTTGAGCATGCTCGTGCTGCCACTCTGCATGGGCAGGTGCACGTGCTCACACACCGTGGGCGTTTCCGCCATCGCGGCAATGACGCGATCGCTGAAGTCGTTGGGATGCGGACTGGTGTAGCGCACCCGGCGAATGCCATCCACGGCACCCACGGCGCGCAGCAGGTCGGCAAAGTCGTGCGTGCCGTCGGAGTAGGAGTTGACCGTCTGCCCCAGCAGCACCACTTCGCTGAGCCCCTGCTCCACCACCTGCTGCACCTCGCGCACCACGTCGGCCAGCTTCCGGCTGCGCTCGGGGCCACGCGTATAGGGCACGATGCAATACGTGCAGCGATAGTCGCAGCCACGCTGCACGGGAATCCAGGCCTTCACGCCCTCGAAGCGGCGCGCCACCACGTCCTCGTAATGCTCTTCGAGGTCGAAGTCGGTGGCCGTGAAACGCTCCCCGTTGCGGGCGCCATCGAGCAGCGACGGCAGCGCACGGTAGCCATCGGGGCCCACCACGAGCGAGACATGCTTGGCCTGATCGAGCACGCGGGGCCCGAGGCGCTGCGCCATGCAGCCGGTGACGCCCACGATGGTGTCGGGCTTCATGAAGCGGCGCAGTTCCCCCAGCCGACCAATGACACGCGTTTCCGCGTTCTCACGAATGGCGCAGGTGTTGACGAGAATGACGTCGGCCCCGTCGGGGGCATCAACGGGGTCGTAGCCGTGCGCGGCCAGCTTGCCGTACATGAGTTCCGAATCGGCCACGTTCATCTGGCAGCCGTAGGTCTCGATGTACACGGTGGGGCGTGTGGTGCTCATGGTTGACTCAGGGCCGGATCTGCAGGCCGATACCGAACAGCCACGCCGACTCCGACGCAGCCTGTCCGCTGGCTGAGCGTGAGGCACGCTGCAGCGACAGATCGATGGACGCGGACTCGCGGGCCACCGGAAGGCCGAGGCCCGTGGACCAGCGCGTCTCCCGCACCTGCGCCCCGCCCGTGTTGGCAAAGGGCAGCTGATTGCGCGCAAAGCCCGCGCGCACCAGCACCGGCACTCCGCGCAGGCGCGGGCCGGCCACTTCAGCACCGGCAAACAGGTTCTGGGCGTCGTAGGCCTTCACGCGCTCCGATCCCATGCTCTCCATGTCGGACCATGACACCTGTTCCATGCCGACGGCAAACGTGGAGCCGGCAATGCCGTCGTAGCGCAGCGCGAGCCCCAGTCGATTGGGGACGCCACCCGTGGCGCGCACGGTATCGCGGATGCGTGCATCGAAGTCGTTGCCCATGCGATACGACGCATGCGCCGACAGGTTGGGCAACACCCGCAGTTCGCCGCCCACCGACAACGCCGTGCCAAAGTACGTGGCGCGCGACGAATCGATGACGCCACCGAAACGCAGCGTGTCGGCAAAGGTCCGCTCACGCGCGCCCACATGCTCGCCCGTCATGATGTGACCGGCGAGGCCCACACGCAGACGGCTGTTGGCCTGCCAGCCAATGGCCGCTCGCAGATCGCCGATGGCGCCGCGCATGTCGAGCTTGTCCGTGGTGGGCACGGAGACGCCATTGAGCAGCGCCGAACCGGTGGTGATGGTCGTGAACGAGCGATCGAGCAGACTGCTGGCGGCCAGCGACACGGCCAGTCCACGTCCGGCCGGCACCGCCACCGTGAGCAGGGGAATGCGCTGCACAGTGGTGTTTTCGCTGCGGCCATTGAGGCGGAGCCGGCGATACTCGGGCTCCGCCTGCGCGCTCAGTACGGTGCGCGTGAGGCCGCCAATGGACGCCGGGTTGATGGGCGACAAGGCATCGAACTCGCCGAAGGACCCGGCGGTGCCCGCCGCACGCGTGCTGAGGCCACCCACCGGATAGCCGAAACCCAGTCCGCTCAGGGTACCCTGCGCGTGCAACGCGCCAGAGCTCGTCACCAGCAGCGCGGCGGTTGCCACCGCGACGGCAGAACGCGAACGAAGAAAAGTGCTCAAACGAGTGCTCAATGACATCATGGCAGCACGAAGTCCGCGCGCGGGAGGTAGGTGATGCGAAGACGGGGACGCAGGCCGGCCGCCGCCTCACTGCTGAAGAAGCGCAACTCTGCCGGCTGGGCGCCCTCGAGGCCGATACGGAAGGCCACGGCACGCGGCACGTTGAGCGGCAGTGTGCGCCAGGTCCGCGCGAGCGCCAGCACGTTGAGTGTGCGCAAACCGCTGTCCGACGGCACCAGGACGGCCGTGTCGACCGACGCAAAGGCCCCCTCGGCCGCCAGGTCCAGCACACGCCGCAGATTGTTGATGGAGTCGGTGGTGGTGGGCACGAGCGGAATGAGCGCCACCGTGTCGTTGGCGTTACCGAAACGCGAACGTGTCTGCGTGAGCAGCAGCTCGGCACGCACGATGGTGCTCGAGTCGGTAATGCGCAGCGGCACATTGAAGCGCAGGTAACTGCGATGCGCCGGATAGCCGCCCACCACCAGCGTACCCGGCGAGACACCGGCCGAGCCGAGGTCCGTGAGTGCGTAGACCTGATAGGCCAGCAACACGTCGGTGGTCGTGTTGCTGATGCTGGTGTTGGTGCCGAGGATGATGGGACGATACAGCGTGTCGGTGCGCGGATCGTAGCGCAGCGTGGGTGCGCCGGCTCCAAGCTGGAAGGCCCGCACGCGCAACTGCCCGCTGCCGCCGCTGATCTGCAGTCCCACGCGGAAGCGGGACCGGTTGGCGATCTTGCTTTCCAGCGCCGCGCGGCCGATGGGAATGCGCAGCGAGTCGCCGGTGGCGGAAGGCGTGACGGTGAGCGAGCCAATGCGACGATCACTCCGGAAGAGCGAGCGCACCACCGACGCCACCGAGTCGGAGGCCGTGGTGTCGACATCGAACACTTCGAGCGTGACCGGCGTGCTGCCGCGGCGGCCTGTGGTGTCGAGTGGCAACACGATGTACACCGAATCCACCGTGGTGATGGAGTCGAGTGTGCCGGTGCCGTTGGGCTGATAGGACGTGGCCAACTGGTCGAAACGCAGCACCGCGCGGGTGACGAGCGTATCGGGGCGATTGGCCAGCAGCAGCGTGGACGACAAGCCGAGCGTCGGATAGCCAGCCAGCGACGTGTCGAGCACCACGGCGTCGAAGGTGGTATCGCGGAAGGGCTCGTCCTGCGAAGGACAGAGACTGGGGCAGGCCACGCCGCCATCGAGATTCTCGGTGCAGGCCGCAGCGGCCACCGAGAGCAGGATGGCCGCACCAGCGACCAGCGGGGCACGCCACCGTGCCCAGGACCAACGGGACTGCTCAGACATTCTCGAGCGATGCAGGCGTGAATGGTGCCGGCAGCAACTCGGCCAGCGACCAGCGAGCCGTGCGCCCATCGGGCGCGACGGCAAAGACTTCGAGCGCGGGGGCGAATTCCACCAGCGCCTGACGACAGATGCCACAGGGCGGCGTGGGTTGCGCCGCCTCCGAGGTGATGACCACCCGCGTGAACCGGCGCACACCGGCCGCCACCGCCATGCCCAGCGCGACGCGTTCGGCACAGGTCCCCGCCGGATACGACGCGTTCTCCACGTTGCAGCCGGCAAACACGCGCCCGTCTTCCGCTTCGAGCGCCGCGCCCACGGGGAAGTGCGAGTACGGCGCATAGGCGTTGGCGCGCGCCGCGTCGGCCGCAGCGCGCAAGGGCGCCGGGGCCACGAGTGCAGACCCCGAGCTCATGCGTGCACAACCTGCGACAGAAACGACTGACCACGGCCCGTCCACGGGACACCGAACCACTCGGCAATCGTCGCGCCCACGTCCGAGAACGTGTCACGCGTGCCGATGGACCCGCCGCGCACACGCGCACCCGCCACCAGCACCGGCACCCGCTCGCGCGCGTGGTCGGTGGAGGCGGTGGTGGGATCGTTGCCGTGATCGGCGGTAATGAGCAGCAGGTCGTCCTCCCGCAGGGCAGAAAGCAGCACGGGGAGCGCCCGATCGAACGCCTCGAGCGCCCCCTGGAATCCGCGGACATCGTTGCGATGTCCGAATAGCTGGTCGAAATCTACCAGATTGGCGAAGCAGAACCCACGCGGGGCCGTCTCCAGCCAGTACTGCAGGGCGGCCAGGCCTTCCGTGTTGTCGGCCGTATGCTGCGAGACGATACCGCGGCCCGCAAAGAGGTCGTCGACCTTGCCGACGCCATGCCGCGGAACACCGGCGCGCTCGAGCAGGTCGAGCAAGGTGTCACCCGGCGGCTGGATGGAGTAGTCGCGGCGATTGGCCGTGCGGCGCCAGGCACCCGACTCACCCACAAACGGACGCGCAATGACCCGCGACACATCGTGCGGCGCCACCAGCAGGGCACGCGCGGTTTCGCAGGCCCGGTACAGCTCCTCGAGCGGAATCCACTCTTCGTGGGCCGCGACCTGAAATACCGAGTCGGCGCTGGTGTAGACAATCCACGCCCCCGTCTCGCGCTGCTGCTCGGCGTAGTCGGCAATGACCGTGGTGCCGCTGGCCACCGTATTGGCCACGACGGGGCGTCCGGTGGCCGCCACAAAGGCGTCGATGACCTCGGGCGGGAAGCCCTGCGGATAGGTCGGGAAGGGCCGCTCCAGATGCAGCCCGGCCAGCTCCCAATGTCCGGTCGTGGAGTCCTTGCCCGCTGAGCGCGGCAGCAGGACGCCGTACGCGCCAACCGGATGGGTCACCGGTGGGACCCCGACCACCTCGGTGGCACTGCCAAGGCCGAGGCGCTGCAGATTGGGCAGGTCGAGGCCCCCGACAGCGCGCGCCACATTGCCCAGCGTATCGCTGCCCGTGTCGCCATAGGCGGCGGTATCGGGCGCCTCACCGCAGCCCACGCCGTCGAGCACGAGCAGCAGCGCGCGGCGGGCCTCAGCCTGGACAGTTGTGGGTTCGAGAGACGGCATCGCGAAGAGTTCAGGGACCAGCCAGATCGCGCTGGCTCACACCAGGGCGACGGACGACCGGGACACGCAGGGCGAGCCCCACCAGCAGTTCGTACGGTGACACGCCACCACGGGCGGCCACCCACTCGGTGGTGAGCAGGTCGTCGCCGTCGGCGCCCAGCAGCGTGGCCACGTCGCCGACCGCGCAGGGCTGGTCGGTGACGTCCACCATGGTCATGTCCATGGTGACGCGCCCCACCACCGGGCAGCGCGTTCCGTGGATAAGTACCACGCCGGCGTTGGAAAGATGCCGGCGATATCCGTCGGCGTACCCGGCGGCCAGCGTGGCAATGGTCCGCCGCGAGGGCGCCGTCCAGGTAGCCCCGTAAGATACCGACTCCCCGGCCTCCACGTGACGGAGATCGACAATCCGGGCGCGGAGATGCGGGACCTGCACAAGCCCCAGCTCGTCGGCAAACATGCCGGCGTAGAGCGCGATACCCGGCCGCGCGAGCTGGCCGGGGGAGCCCGTGGTCCGGCTCACGATGCCGCCGCTGTTGTCGCGGTGCGTGAGACAGCCGGCGGGCAGCACGTCTGCGAGGGCGGCCAGGGCCTCGTCAAAGCGGTCGTCCTGCTCGTCGCGGGAGGCCAGCGACTCGTCGGCCGAATGGAAATGGGTAAAGACGCCCTCGGGCGGATGGGCCGCGAGCACGCGGCGCAGCGGGGCGACCTCGTCCCAGCGCACGCCGGCGCGGGCCATGCCGGTGTCGATGGCCAGGTGCCAGGGGCGGAGCCCGCCGACGGGGCTGAGCGCGGCCCAGGCGGCGATATCGGTCTCGCGATGCAGGGTGGGGCGCAGATCCAGTGCGGCGGCGCGCGCGAGTTCCTCGGCGCGCAGTGGCGTGCTGCACACGAGCCGCGCCGTGCAGCCGGCGGCGCGCAGCTCCTCGGCCTCGTCGAGCGAGGCTATGCCGGCGCCCCAGGGGCGGTCCGCCACACTCACCGGAGTGGGCCTCTCGTCGGCAAAGGGCAGTCCGAGCGCGCGCGCGCATTTCACGGCCCCGAGGCCGTAGGCGTTGGCCTTGATCATGACCAGCAGCGGCACGCCCGCCCGCGCCCGCAGGACACGCGCATTGTGGCGCAGCGCGTCGTCGTCCACTTCGAGCCAGGCGCGATCGAGGTCCGTGGGACGGGCCGGGTATATTGGCGGAGTGGACATCCCGGCAATCCTAAGGGGTCCGCGCGCAGTTTTCATCGGTTCCCCGTCTGCCCAGCCATGCCCAGCTCACCGGAAACGCCCGGCGCCACGCCTCCCGCGGCCTCAACCACCACCGGGGCCCCTGCCCCGCGCTCGCTCGACGACGCGCTGGCCCTCATGAAGGACCTGCGCGCGCGCTGCGACTGGGACCGCGTGCAGACGCATCAGTCGCTCCGCCCTTACCTCATCGAGGAAGCGCACGAGGTGGACGACGCCATCGCGGGGGGCGACGATGCCACGCTGCGCGACGAGTTGGGCGACCTGTTCCTGCAGGTCCTGTTTCACTCGGTGGTGGCGGAGGAACGCGGCGCCTTCAGCATGCAGGATGTGGCGGGCGCGCTGGTGGCCAAGATGCACGCGAGGCATCCGCACCTGTACGGGGACGGCATCAAGCGGCCGTGGGAGAGCATGAAGGCGGCCAAGGCCACGCGCTCAACGCTCGAGGAGGGCCTGCCGGCTGGCCTGCCCTCGCTGCACCGCGCACATCGGCTGCAGGATCGTGCGGCCGGCGTGGGCTTCGACTGGGACAATGCACTCGGTCCGCTGGCCAAGGTGCGCGAAGAAGTCGAGGAGGTTGCGCGGCTCATTGATCCCGACACCGGCGCCGTGCGCGATGGCGATGCGCTGGAAGCCGAGCTGGGCGACCTGCTGTTTGCGGTAGTGAACGTGTGCCGGAAGACCGGCGTGCACGGCGCGTTGGCGCTGGACCGGACGAACGCGAAGTTCGTGCGGCGTTATGCGGCCATGGAGCGACTGGCGAGTGCCGACGGGAAGACGCTGACGGCGTTGTCGCTCGAGGAGCAGGATGAGTACTGGGATGCGGTGAAGCGGGAGGAGCGCGGCGCCCAGGATTGAACTCAAGACTCAAGACTTGAACTCAAAGCTCAAGGCTCACCGACAGTCCGGTCAGCTCTGAGCTTTGAGTAGAAGTCTTGAGTTTTGGGTTCAACGGCTGCCAACGTCTTACGGCGCCAGTCTTCCCATCATCCGCGGGAACGGAATGCACTCGCGGATGTGCTCGATGCCGCAGATCCACGCAATGGTGCGCTCGAGACCAAGTCCGAAGCCCGAGTGCGTGAAGGTGCCGTACTTGCGCAGGTCGAGGTACCAGCCGTAGGCCTCCACCGGCAGCCCCTCGTGCACGAGGCGCGCGAGGATCTTGTCGTAATCGTCCTCACGCTGCGAACCGCCGATGATTTCGCCGCGGCCCTCGGGCGCCAGCAGGTCGGCGCAGCGTACGGTGCGCGGATCGGCCGGGTTCTCCTTCATGTAGAAGGCCTTGGCTTCCTTCGGATAGTTGACCACGAAGACGGGCCGCTGGTACTCGTCCACGATCATGGCTTCGTCGGGCGCGCCCAGGTCATCACCCCACACGATGTCGCTGCCCTTGGACTGCGCGAGTTTGACCGCGTCGCCGTAGTCGAGACGCACGAAAGGCTGCGAGACACAATCGAGCTTGCTCGTATCGCGCTCGAGCACCTTGAGCTCTTCCTGTCGACGCTCGAGGACGCGCTCCACCAGATAGCGCACGAACGCTTCCTGCAGATCCATGTTGTCGTCCTGGTCGTACCAGGCCATCTCCGGTTCGATCATCCAGAACTCGGTGAGATGCCGGCGCGTCTTGCTCTTCTCGGCGCGGAAGGTGGGGCCGAAGGTGTAGATGCGACCCAGCGCCGCCGCGAGTGCCTCACCATAGAGCTGACCGGTTTGCGCGAGGTAGGCCGTGCCTTCCTCGAAGTACTCGGTGCTGAAGAGCCCCGCGCGCTCACCGATGGCGGCGGTGAGGATGGGCGTGTCGCAGCGCACGAAGTCGCGCGCATAGAAAAAGTCATGCACGGCCTGCTCGAGTTCGTGGCGCACGCGCATGATGGCCACCTGTCGCGGACTGCGCAGCCAGAACGTGCGATTGTCGAGCAGAAAGTCGATGCCGTGCTCCTTGGGCTGGATGGGATAGTCCAGCGGGCTCGTGCCGACAATCGACAGCGAACTGACACCCATTTCAAAGCCACCCGGCGCCCGCGCGTCGGCGCGCACGCTGCCCGTGACGGCCACACTGCTTTCCTGCGTGAGCTGCCCGAAGGCCTCCCAATCCGCCTCACTGACCTCGGCCTTCACCACCACGGCCTGCATGATGCCGGTGCCGTCGCGCAGCACGGCAAATCCCAGCTTGCCCTTGCTGCGCAGGTGGGTGACCCAAGCGCGCACGGTCACGGTGGCGCCTTCATGGTGCTTGAGATCGGCAATACGGACGGTGGTCTGATTCACGGGACCGACGGGCTGAAATCGAGGAAGCCGGCTGGTAAACGGGCCGGCACGAACCTCGAATAATGCACCACCGGCCCCCGCTCGCGCAGTAGGCTGACGGTAGTCTGGCAGGAGGCTGGCAGCAGCCTAGACGCGCGCCTGCAGCATGCTGCGCACGCGACTCACCAGCGCGTCGGGCGTGAAGGGCTTGGCGATGTAGCCGTGCTGCATGTCGTCAGGCAGCGGGTCGCCCTCCTGATAGCCCGACATGAACAGCACCGGGATGTCATAGCGCCGCGCCGCCATGGCGTCCGCCAGTTCGGCGCCGCCCATGCGCGGCATGACTACATCGGTGAGCACGAGTTCGGGCAATTCCATACCCTGCTCGAGCTTTTCGAGTGCGTCCTGCCCGTCAAAGGCCACTTCCACCCGGTAGCCATGCCGCCGGAGAATCTCGCCAACCAGCCGACGGAGACCGGCCTCGTCTTCCACCACCAGCACGAGCTCCCCGTTGGCCACGGCAGGTACGGGAGGCGCCGCCTCGGGATCGACGGCGGCCGGTTCGAGGCGTGGCCAGGCCAGACTGACGGTGGTGCCCTGCCCTGGCGCACTGTCCACGAACACATGGCCACCCGCCTGGGTGACAATGCCATACACGGTGCTGAGCCCGAGGCCCGTGCCATCACCCAAACGTTTGGTGGTGAAGAAGGGCTCGAACATGCGCGCCTGTACCTCGGGTGTCATGCCGGTGCCGTTGTCCTGCACCTCCACCAACACCCATTCGCCAGACGGCAGGCCGGCGTACGGCGCGGCACCCACCGCTGCGAGATCGAGGGCGCGTGTGCGCAGGTGAATACGGCCGCCGTTTGGCAGGGCGTCGCGGGCGTTGACCACCAGATTGACGATGACCTGCGACAATTGTCCGCCGTCGGCCAGCACGGGCAGCGGACCGGCACCGGTCTCCGTCTGCAGCTGCACCGTTTCGCCAATGAGACGACGCAGCATGCGATCGATGTCCTTCACGACACCGTTCACATCGAGGCGCGTGGGTGTGCTCTTCTGGCGACGCGAGAATGACAGCAACTGTGAGGTGAGCAGTGAGGCACGGTCACTGGCCTTGAGGATTTCCGCGAGATCCGTGCGCATATCGCCCAACTGCCGCGCCATGTCCGGAACGGACGATTCCGCCTGCAGTTGCGCGGCCTGCTGCTCGGCCAACTGCGCGAAGCCAACTATGGCCGTGAGCAGGTTGTTGAAGTCGTGCGCCACGCCACCGGCCAGCGTGCCCACGGCCTCCATCTTTTGCGAATGCAGCAACTGCTCTTCGAGCTCACGACGCTCGGCGGCCTCGCGCCGCAGATCGTCGTTGGCCTGGGCCAGTGCTTGTGTGCGCTCATCAACCGCGCGGCGCAAACGCTCCTGTCGTCCGGCGACGCCGTAGGACAGGGTGGCCAGCAGCAGCACAATGAGCGCCGAGGCCAGACGCGTCGGCCGCAGGTCGCCGAGCACGGATTGATGCCAGCCAAACGACGGTGCCGCCAACAGGGTCCAGTCTCCGTCTCCCACCGACACCGAGAAACTCACCGGATCCTGAGGCAGGCGGTCGAACGGCGCCACCGGCAAGCCTCGTCGGTCAAGCAGCGCCACCTGTACCGTGGACGGAAGGCGGGCCAAGTCCGCTTCGTAGAGCAGCTCCCCCACGTTCAGCACGAGTGCCACCTGATCGGGGAAGCCTTCGGCCTTCGCGGTCACCCGCAGACGCAACACGATTCCGACTCCGCCCTGAAGCAGCGGGAACGGACCGGCCATGGCCATGGCATCGGAGCGTCGTGCGCGCTCCACCCCGTCCCGCACTTCAGGATCGGGGTGTGTCATGAGGTCATAGCCCACCAGTGTCGCCGAGTCCGCTCCGGGATTGGTGGCCACAATGCGTGCGTTCCGCACCAACTGCACCGCACGCACGCCGGGCGCGGCCACTCGCAGACCGTCGGCAAAGGTGGGGAACTTGCGAGTGAGCTCGTCGGTGGAGGGCTGCAGGCTCACGAACTGGCGCAGCGCATCGAGACGCACAATGCGCCGCTGAAAGATGCCTTCGAGCAGCGTCGTATACGGCGCCACGAAGGCTTCCACGCGCGTGCGCTCGCGCGCGATAAGCTGACCGGCATACCAGCGATCGAACGCCGTGGCAACGGCCGCGCCCAGCAGCAACGTCAAACCCACCGCGCGCAGGCGGCGGACAAGAAACGATGGACGTTGTGGGGCCACCAGGGAATTCACCACTCGATCGGGAACCGGCGCGGTCCCAGCGACGTCGCGGGACTCCTGTCTAACATGACCCTCGGGACGCGTTTTCGTCACTCCGGCGGCCCGTTGGGTGACACCATTACCCCACCCGGAACAGGTCGAGCGCCCGTGCGTAGCCAACCGTGAGCAGTTGCCGCAATCCGGCATGGGCGGCATGAGCCAGTAGCGGGTCATTTCGCAGGATCTGATCCGCCATCCGGCGGGCCGTGTCATTCAAGACCTCGTCTCGCAGCAGATCGGCCACCTTGAAGGCCGGCAAGCCATGCTGCTTCGCGCCAAACAGATCGCCCATGCCGCGAAGGCGCAGATCGGCGCGCGCGATCTCGAAGCCATCCTCCGTAGAGGCAAACATGCCAAGCCGCTCAGCCGCCTCGGCCCCCACGTCGCCAAGCAGCACACAGAAACTCTGCGCCGCCCCGCGCCCCACGCGTCCGCGCAACTGGTGCAGTTGCGAGAGGCCGAAGCGCTCGGGATGTTCGATGATCATGACGGTGGCGTTGCCGACATCAATGCCCACCTCGATGACGGTGGTGGCTACCAGCACATCGACGTCGCCGTCACGAAAGCGACGCATGATGAGGTCACGCTCGTCGGCCGGCAACTTGCCATGCAGCAGCGCCACGCGTCGCGCACTGAAGGGACCGGCCACCAATTGCTCATACATGACCGTGGCCGCTTTGAGGTCGATCTTCTCGCTCGTTTCAATGAGCGGATAGACGACATACACCTGCCGCCCCTCATCGAGCTGGGTATTGGCAAACTCGAACACCTTGGCGCGCGCGGCTTCGCTGCGCAGCACGGTGGTCACGGGCTGCCGACCGGGCGGCCGTTCGTCGAGCACGCTCACATCGAGATCGCCGTAGAGTGTGAGGGCCAGCGACCGCGGAATGGGCGTGGCACTCATGAGCAGCACGTCGGGCGCCTCACCCTTGGCGCTCAGTTGTGCGCGTTGCTCCACACCAAAGCGGTGTTGCTCATCGATGATGACGAGCCCGAGGTCGGCAAAGTGCACCGCGTCCTGCACGAGGGCGTGTGTGCCGATGGCCAGAACCGGGCCCGCTTCCGCCAGACGTGAGAGGGCGGCGCGTCGTTCGCGCGCGCCCAGACGGCCCGTCAGCAGGACCGGCGTGATACCGAGCGGCGCGAGCAGGGCGCCGACGCTGCGGGCGTGCTGCTCCGCCAGCAGTTCAGTGGGCGCCATGAGCGCCACCTGGGAGCCGTTCTCCATGGCCAGCAGGGCGGAGAACACCGCGACGACGGTTTTGCCCGCGCCCACATCGCCCTGCAGCAGGCGGTGCATACGCCGCGGACTCTCCATGTCGTGCACGATCTCGCGAATGGCGCGCACCTGCGCATGCGTGAGCGTGTACGGCAAGGCCGCACGCAATTGACTGGTGAGTTCGCGGCGGTTGACGAAGGCTCGGCCGCCGCGGGCCTCGCGCGCAATCTGATTGGCGCGGCGCTGCAGCAGTTGCACACAAAGCAGCTCCTCGAACGCCAGACGCGCGCGGCCGCGCGCCGCTTCAGCCAGCGACTCTGGCCGGTGCACCATGCGCAGCGCATCAGGGAGCGCCGGCACGTCGGCCTCGCGCAGCACGGCGTCCGACAGCGGCTCCTCGACCAAGGGCAGCAGGGCGTCGAGATGCTGCTCAATGAGCCCGCGCAGGAGACGCACCGAGAGTCCTTCGGTGCTGGGATATACCGCCAGCACGCGCCCGCCGGCCGTGCCTTCCTCCTGCGGTCCCAGATTGACGAACTCGCGCGGCTGCAGGCGTTTGCCGTGGTAGAAGCGCACCGGGCCGCTGCACAGCAGCCAATCGCCCTGGTTGATGGTGCGATCGAGGAAGGGCTGACCGGGCCAGGCCAGTTCGAGCATGCCGGTGCTGTCCTGCACGACAGCCTGAAACACCCGCAGCCCCTTGCGCGTGGGCAGCACGCCTTTGGCAATGACCTTGCCCAGCACGGTGACATCGCTGCCCACCGCCGCCTGCACAATGGGCGTGACCGTACTGGCGTCTTCGTAGCGATGTGGAATGTGGCGCAGCAAATCGCCGGCCACCGTGATGCCAAGCCGAGCCAGATGCGTGGCGCGCGCCGGCCCCACGCCCTTGAGATAGGTGACCGGCGTATCGAGCGCGAGACGCGGGGCCGGGCGGACGCCGACACGACGGCGCCGCTCTTCTGCCTCCGAGCTCTCGCGCCAGCTCACGGCGTCAGGCCTCGACCAGTTCCCGCGCGTAGTCGCCCGCGTCGAAGGGCGCGAGATCGCCCACCTGCTCGCCGAGTCCCACGAACTTGATGGGCACGTTGAGCGCCTCGTGCACGGCCACCACAATGCCGCCCTTGGCGGTGCCATCGAGCTTGGTGACCACCACGCCCGTCACGGGCACGGCCGCCGAGAAGGTGCGGGCCTGCGAGAGCGCGTTCTGCCCGATGGTGCCATCGAGCACCAGCAGCACTTCGTGCGGCGCGTCGGGAAGTCGCTTCTTGATCACGCGGTGAATCTTGCGCAGCTCCGTCATCAGGTCGTCACTGGTATGCAAACGACCGGCGGTGTCCACGATGATCACATCGACCCCGCGCGTGATGCCCGCGTCGACGGCATCGAAGGCCACCGACGCCGGATCGGAGCCGGCGGCTCCACCCACAAAGTCCACCTTTGCGCGCTCGGCCCACACCCGCAGCTGGTCGATAGCGCCTGCACGGAAGGTGTCGGCGGCGCCGAGCAGCACACGCTTGCCCTCGCGCTGCAATTGTGCCGACAGCTTGCCGATGAAGGTGGTCTTGCCCGCGCCATTGACGCCGATCACGAGCAGCACGGTGGGGCCGCTGGCCGCCATGTGCAGCGCCGGATCGGCGTTGCCGGCACGCAACGCGGACTCCACGCCTTCGGCCAGCGCCTCGCGGAACTGGGCTTCGGTTTTCACTTCGCCGCGCTTGTGCCGACGCTCCACCTCGGCCACCAGCGCGAGCGACGTGGGCACGCCGAAGTCACTCTCGATGAGCAGCGTTTCGAGGGCCTCGAGTGAGCCCTCGTCGACACCCTTGAACAGCACACCGAGATCGGTGCGCACCACGTCCTTGAAGCGCTGCCACAGCGAGCGCTTGGGGACGTCATCCTTGGAACGAAACAGTCGGGACATGCAGGATATCCATCGCCCGGTCGGCGATGATGCCACCGGGACTCAAGTCAACAGGAATCAGGGCGTACCGTTGTCGCTGAGCTCCATCGCTGGCCGTCAGCGCGGAGCTCCATCGCTGAGCGCTATCGCAGTCAGCTATCGTTGACCGCTGGCGCGCCGCAGCAGCCACTCCGCGCAGAGCAACAGCAGCGCCGCCACGAACGGCCAGCTCTTGTCGGCGAGACGCGGGGCATCGCTGCCTGCCACGCCGCGCGCGAGCGGTCCGCCCTGCACCGCCGGCGCGCGTGGCACCCACTCGCGTGAAGCGTTCACCACCAGCACACTGCGTCCACCGGCCGTCTCGACATCATACACCCCTGCCGGCAGCGCGGGCGTCTGCGTTTCGAACTGCGCACCTGAAAAACGCAGCGTCAGCGAATCGGTTGCCGCGGACACCGCAGTCGGGTTGCCGGAGCGACGGGCCAGCTTCACGGTGACCACGGTATCGGCACCGCCACGGCGCCAGGCCACGGGTTCGCCCGCACGTAGCACCCCGCCCACCGGCCGCGCTGCACGCAGGTCACCACGTCCGGCCGACAGCCAGTCGAATATAGCGCCCCAGAGGGCGGCAAACGCCTCGCGGCTGCGTCCCGCGCGCAGCGACCAACCGGCCCAGCCCGAGCCCGATACCAGCACGCTGCGCTGACCGGCGCTCTCCCGAATGGCTACCGCCGCCGCCGCGTCGCCGCGCTTGCCCAACTGCGCCGTCAGCACGGGCGTACCCTGTCGCACCGGGCCGGCCAGTGTGATGGGCGGCAGCGAGTCAAACGGCAAGGCCGCCAGCGCCGCCATGAGAGGCGAGTCCGGAGCGCCCGACACATACCACTCGGGCGTGCGGGTGACTTCGCCCGCGCGGGCCAGCACAGTGGGTGGCGCCGGAACCCAGAGTGCACGCGCCAGGGGGCCAGACGTGGCAGCAGCGGCCGTGCCAGCAGCTGCCGTCGCCGAAGCCGCGGGCTTCCACGTGGTGTCACCATGCACAATGAGCATGCCCGCCGAGGCAGCGCGTGCGCGTACCTCGGCCTCGCTGATGGGCGCCAGCGTGCCTTCGACGCGCCACACACCCGGCGCCACGCGCAGGTAGGCGCGCGTGGGCACATCAAGCGCACCACGCAGCACGGTCAGCACCTCACGCACATCGAGATCAGGCGCCGTGGACACGAACACCGCGCTCGGTCGGTCGCCCACATCCACCGCCACCGCCAGGGTGTCATTGCGCGGCTCCACGTCACCGGACACGGAGAGCGCTGCCTGAACGAGGGCCACGCCTTCACTCGACGACGGCGCCACCACCGGCAGCGAGACGCGCGCGCTGGCATAAGGCGCAAGCGCGGGCACAGGGGCGTTCCCCGCAGGGCGCCCGTCCACGAGCAGGACCAGCGCACCGTCACCAGTGGCCAGCGGCCCGGCGCTGAGCGTAACGCGCACCTCGCTGGAGTCACCGGTGGTCCACGCCGACGGGACTGCCAGTTCGGCGACGGCCACGTCGGGACGTGGCGTACTGGGCCAGCGCACGGCGCGGGAGCCCGGCGGCGCTTCGGCGAGGGCTTCGGCGTCGTCGACTTCGCCGTCGGTGAACAGCACGAGGCTGCGCCCGAGTGCAGCCGCGCGGTCCACGGCCGGCCGGACACGGGACGCCGCATCGTCGGGCAGCCACCCCCCAACCTCATCGGCCGTGGCGTCGCGGAGCGAATCCCCGATGACAACCAGCGGGGCGTCGGACGGGAAGCGCGAAAGCGAGTCGCGCAGCAGACTGCGCCAGGAGCGCACCATGCTGCTGTCGTCGCCGGCGGCCCGCCGGGCCGAGGCGGAACGGTCAATGGCGATGAGTGGCTGACGCGGAGTGGCGCGACCGACGGCGGCACCAAAGAGCATGGCCGCCACGAGCGCCACGGCCGCCGCACGCAGGGCCGCCAGCAACCAGCGCCGCAGTCCCGCGGCCTCACCCGACGGCGATGGGCCACGTCCGTACGCCAGCCAAGCGGCCAGGGCACCCAGTGCCAGTGCAGCCGCCCAGGGAATCAACAGCACATGCGTCTCAGGTTCGGTTCAGGAAGAAACGGGGACGGGGCAGAAGAACGAATTCTCCTGCCCCGTCAATCGAGTGTGCGTGCGCGACTGCGTGATCCCATCGCGTTGGCGACACGGTTACGCCAGGTCTACGCAGCAACGGTGGCCGACGCTCAGTCGCCTCCGACGCGAACCGGCACCCGTCGATCGGCCACGAGGCCAAGGGGCGCATCGAGCTGGGCGAAGATGCGCGACTTGAGCGCGGCAAACTCGCCGCGATGCCGAGCCTCGAGCGGCTCGCCGGCCACGTTGCGCAGGGCGACGCGCGGATCACGGTGCACACCGTTGACGAGCACTTCGAAGTGCAAATGCGGCGCCGTGGACAGGCCGGTTGAGCCGACCTTGCCAATGGTCTGCGCGATGTTGACCATGCTGCCGGACTTCACGTTGATGGCGTCGAGATGGCCATACCGGGTGACCATGCCATTGGCGTGGCGGATTTCGATGGTCTTGCCATAGCCACCCTTCCACCCGGCAAACACCACGCGACCGTTGCCCAGCGCGCGTACCGGCGTGCCGCGCGAGGCGGCGTAGTCCATGCCGGAGTGACGACGCAGCGTGCCCAGAATGGGATGACGCCGCATGCCGAACACGGAGCTGATGCGACGGAACTCGAGCGGCGCCCGCAGGAAGGCGGCGCGCATGGACTTGCCCTCGCCGTCGAAATAGGACACACGGGTGCCCTGCGCAAAACGCAGCGTTTCGACCGGCTTGCCCGACATGGTGAGGCGGGCGGCGATGATGGCACCGGGGCGAACCATGCCGTTGGGCGCACGCTGCCGCTCAACGAGCACGCGCACGGAGTCACCCTTCTGCAAGTCGCGGCTCAGATCGACGCGGTACTCCAGTACGTCGGCCAGCGAATAGGCCAGCTCGGTACGCTGGCGCTCGGGAAAGTCCTGCGCCCCCGAGGCAATGGCCGCCGTGAGGGTGGACTGCACTTCGCCACCCACCACGACCGTGTCGGTGGTCCAGGGCAGCAATTCCTCGCGTTCCACCCAGGTCTGGGCCGACCGGGTGAAGCGGATGACGCGGTCAATGGCCAACTGCAGCGTGAACTCGGAGGTGCCGGAGTCGGCGCTCACCTTGGCGGTGATGGGCGTGCCAGCACGGACGCGACGCGGATCGAGGGCCGACGCCGCGCGAAGGGCTTCGGCGGCCTCCTCAGGAGCGAGGCCGGCGCGAGTAAGCGCCACGGTGAGCGGCTCACCCTTCCGGATGGTGTCCACGTGGGTGCGCCAACGCGAGGCCACGGAAAGGCGAGGCCCTGCTGCCAGTACACTGGCAGCAGGGCGTTCCTTCACCGGACGACCAATCGCGACGGCGGCTGCTCCGAGGCCGAGGCAACCAACAGCGACGAGCAGCGCGCGCGAGGTGGTCAATCCATCTGTCTCCGAATGAACGTGGGGATCTCCATGTCGTCCAGTTCAGCACTGGCGGACATGGTCGAAGGCGGGACACGCGATGGTCGCGGCGGTTCGCCCGTAAACTGAGGACGAGCGGGGGCGACCGGAGGTCTCGGAGCCGTCCGGTTTGGCGCCGGGAACGGCAGGACCGAAGCCCGGGCGGCTGCGACCTGAGATTCGGAAGATGCGGCCGGCGCGCTGCGGGGGGAAGGGGCAAAGGGCGAAGTGACCGCCGCCTGGGCCGAGGCGCTTCCCTGCTGGACGTAGCGATCGAAGCCGGTGGCGATCACGGTGACGCGGATTTCGCCCATCATGGCGGGCTCATGCACAGCGCCGAAGATGATTTCGGCGTCGTCGCCCACGGCATCGTGCACGATGTCGTTGATCTGGTGCACTTCACCGAGCGTGAGGTCCTCGCCGCCGGTGATGTTGACCAGCACGCCCGTGGCGCCGGAGATGGACACGTTGTCGAGCAGCGGCGAGGCGATGGCCTGCTGCGCGGCTTCGGACGCGCGGTTTTCTCCGCGGCCAATGCCGGTGCCCATGAGGGCCGAGCCCCCGTTCTGCATGACGGTGCGCACGTCGGCGAAGTCGACGTTGACGAGGCCCGTCTCGGAGATGAGCACGGAGATGCCCTGCGTGGCGTGCAGCAGCACTTCGTCGGCCTTCTTGAGGGCCTCGTGGAAGGGGATGCCCTTCCCGACCACCGCCAGCAGGCGCTCGTTGGGCACGATGATCATCGTGTCCACGTGCTTGCGCATTTCGGCGATGCCTTCCTCGGCCTGACGCATGCGCTTGCGGCCTTCGAAGAGGAAGGGCCGGGTGACGATACCGACCGTGAGCGCGCCGCCTTCGCGCGCGAGCTGGCAGATGACGGGGGCCGCGCCGGTGCCCGTACCGCCACCCATGCCGCAGGTGACGAACACGAGGTCGGCGTTGCCGAGCACACGCTTGGTGTCTTCGCGATTTTCTTCGACGGCCTGCCGTCCGATTTCGGGACGGGCGCCGGCGCCAAGACCACGGGTGAGCTTCTTGCCGATCTGGATCTTGACGTCGGCCTTGGAGTTCATGAGCGCCTGGGCGTCGGTGTTCACCGATATGAACTCAACGCCTTCGAGGTGTTCCTCGATCATGCGGTTGACGGCGTTGCCGCCACCGCCACCCACACCCACGACCTTCATGCGGGCGTTTTGGGCAGCGCTCTCTTCGAACTCGAAGGTCATGCGGGGGAGCTCCATACGGGGCTATTCGGGGCACAGGGTGGAGGAGCCGCGCGTGGGGGGCGATGTCACGCGAGGTTGTCGGCATGCGGCGAGCTCCCCCGGCATTGAGGGACCGCGCTGGCCGACGATGTGCAAATGTGGACGGAGCTGCGAGAACTTCCGAATCTCCCCTAGAATACACTTCCGGCGAGTTCGCGCAACCCGTGATTTTTTCACAACTTGGGGCGCATCGGAGGGGCTGCGCCATGGTGCAATTTTATCCACATTGAACCACCGCGTCGCGGGTTCGTGATCCCTCACAAGCGAGAACCCACGACCGGCCGTTTGGCAGGTCGTGGGTTCCGGGCCATCGCTGTGGGGCATGGGCCCCCAAGGCCATCAGCCAATTGGGGTTGCCGGCCTCTTGGCGACGGTGGCCTGCGCCGTGTTAGTGACGGTGCAAGGGCACGTCATGCGCGCCGGCGGCGCAGGAACGCGAGGCCGACCACGCCGCTCGCGAGCAACCCGAAGGTGCCCGGCTCGGGGACGGCGCTGACGTTGTATGACACGCGATACGCGCCCTGGTTGTCGCCGTAAAAGCCCGGCTCACCCTGGAAGCTGCCACCGTCGACGATGCCGAAGTAGAGACGGGTTGCACCGTCAGGCACGAAGAACTGCTGCGTCACGCCGCCGGAGGTCGTGCCGTTCCCCACGAAAAACGTCTGGCCGAGCAGCGGCGAAAGCGTGAGGAAGTCGATCGACGGGATGGTGAGACGTTCCGGCGCGGTCAGAGGCAGCCCGTCGTCGAGAAAGAGCGCCGCCAGAAATCCCGAGCTCGCGGCGTTCAGTCCGGCAATGCGGCCCGACGAGTTGATGTTGGTGTTGCCGATCGAGGGGCCATCAGGCGTCGAGGCAAGACACTGGTTGTTCTGGCAGAAGAACGACGACCCTTCGGCGCTGAGCGTGAGCACGCGCCCCGTGCCGGCCAGGAGGTTGATCGCCAGTGGGGCAAAGCCGCCGCCGGGGGGCGTGTTCTCCGGCGGCGTGGCGGTATACGTATTGCCGTCAGCGAGAAACAGGCTGACTCTCGTGTCGATTGAACTCAGTCCGCTCTGCGCGCCGGCTGGTACCAGCGCGCAGGCAGACATCGCCACCATCGCCATCATCCTTCGCATCATCGCGCACGCTCCGTGAGAAGATGGAACCCAAGATTCCGGGAAGAGCATGCGCGGCGACGCACGTTGACGTCAAGCAAACTCGGGCGTTGACTCCCTCAGTCCATGGTCGTTACCGGCTTCTTGGGCTGCGGAGCCACGACGTCGTTCCAGTTCACCAGGCTGTTGAAGACCATGTTGAACTCGCCGTGGTTCTGCCAGCGGTAGATGGGATTGTTGGCAAACATGATCACGCGGCCCCGGCCCTTCACCGCGTCGGGCACGTCCACCACGAAGGGGCGGTTCTTGAGCGAGTCGGCGCCCGTCATGAGCCCCGAGAGCACCGCCTTGTCGCCGCCCACGTAGCGCGCCACCACGTTGGCCTCGTCGGCAATGCCCACCTTGAACGGCGTGCCGCCCACGTACTTGACCGGAATCGTGGTCTTGCCGAAGCCGTACATGGCCGGATGCTCAGGCCGCACAATTTCCGCCTCCACCAGCGGACGCTGCGCCGTGAGCCCTGGCACCGGCGTCTTGTCCACGGTGCGCACCCAGCCGAACTCGATGGGCATGCGCGCGCTCTCCCCAATGGCGATGAGAGTGCCACCCTGCTCGAGGAAGCTCTGGAAGGCATCCACGCCTTCCTGACCAAAACCGCCCGTGATGTCATCGGTCTCGCCGTACATGCCCATGAACTTGTACTTGGGATCCTTCTTGTACGGCACCGGACGCGACGCAGGCTTGGCCATGACCGTGGCCTTGCTCAGGTTCTGCTCGGCCACGAGGATGACGTCGTAGTCGCGACGCAGATTGCCCTTGACCACCCGCTCCTTGTAAATGAGGTCGAAGGGCACCTTGAACTCGTCGAAGGTGAGGCGATACCAGCCCAGGCTCTGCGTGCCGGACCACTGCGAGTAGATGGCGATGCGCGGCACGTCGGCGTTGTGCGTGGCCACCTTGGGCGCCGCCGGCAACATGGCCGCCGTGAGACCGAGCGAGTCCACCAGCTTGCGCACGGCGTTGGCGTGCTTGCCGTCGATGATGAACGAGCCCGCGGGATACGTGGTATCGCCCGCCTGGAAGCTGGCCTCAGCCACCTGCATGGGCACGTTGCGCAGCAAATAGCGCAGCGTGACCATGTGGTTGCTGCCCAGGTGCGCCACGGCGATGGCCGCGTTGCCGCTGCCTGTGACTTTGCCCTTGGGCACGACCTTGCTCACGAGCGTGGTGGGCACCTTGAGCAAGGTGGAGTCGGCCACTTCCACCACGTCCACGCCAAAGGCGTAGCCCATGCTCCAACCGCTGTCGTCGTAGGTGGAGAGGCGCGCGTCGGGATACTGCTGCTTCTCCAGGAGGTTCTTGGCAAGACGACCGTAGGGCTGATCGCGCTTGATGACGTAGGAGCCGGCGGGATAGGTGACGGTGCCGATCTTGACCGGCGCGTTGGCCACGCCCACTTCGATGCGCTGAATGCGCAGCACATTCACGAGCTCCGCCACCTTGGTCATGTCACGCTGCAGCGGAATGACGTAGCCATAGGGCGCGGTAGTCTTGCCGTGCTCGATGCTGTTGCGCGTCTTCATGTAAAAGTTTTCGAGCACGGTCTTGGGGAACATGCTCGCGAGCTGCAGCGCCGACAGCACACCGGTCTGCATGTAATTGGCGTTGGAGCGACGCGTGAACGTGGCCACGTCGTTGAAGCCAATGGGATTGCCGCGATACCACTCGCGATCCTGCGCCCCGCCGCGGCCCGTGGGCACGTTGCCGCCACGTCCGCCGCCACCGGCGCCACCTGCTGCAGCCGCCGTGGTGGGGCCCGGACGCTGCGCAGCCGCCATGGCCGCGCTGTCGAGATCCCGACCTGACTGCGTCTCGTACATCTTCATGAGCCCGTTGTGGTTGTACGCCACCGAGCCCAGATAGCCCGGGCTCCAACCGTCCATGAAGGCGTGCGTGTACACACCCGGCATGCCCCACTTGGTCATCTGCGCCATTTCCCAGTTGCCAAACCACGGCAGCTCGGCAAACAGAATGGGATCGAGATTGGGATTCTGCGGCGGTCCACCCGTGTAGGTGTACAGCAGCGGCAGCGACTCATGCAGGTCGTGCATGATGGGGGGGAACGCCGTGAAATACCAATCGATGATCGCGCGCATCTGCACCAGCTTGATGTTGATGTCGCGATTGTTGTCGTGGTACACGTACTTGCCCCAGTAGGGCACGGCACCGGCCGGTGCGCGACCCGCTGTGGACGTGGTGTCACCCGGACGCGCGGCAAAGAGCTCCTGGTTGCGCAGGAACCAATCCACGTTGCGGTCGCGGCCATCGGCGTCAGCTGCCGGCGTGATGGACACGTAGAGCTGATCGCGGATCTGGCTCACGATGGGCGACGTTTCCGTGGCCAGACGGTACGCGAGCTCCATCAGCATTTCCGAGGGGCCCGTTTCGCCGCTGTGCAGGCCACCCATGAGGTGATAGTGCGGCTTCGTGTCGGCCAGCAGCGTCTTGATGTCCGCGTCGCTCAGGCCACGCGGGTCGGCGATTTTGGCGAGGTTCTTCTTGTTCTGCTCGAGGCGCGCGAAGTTGGCTTCGCTGGCAATCCACACCACGACCAGTTCGCGGCCTTCGTCGGAGCGCCCAATGGACTCCACGCGCACACGCGGCGTGGCGGCCGCCAAGGCGCGATAGTAGGCCAGCTGCTTCTCGTAGTACGTGAGAATGCGCGGCGCGCCGACGTGGTAACCCAGAAAGTCGCGCGGCGTGGGAATGCCGGGCACGATGGGCAGGTGATCGACCAGGGGGCTGATGTGCTTCTTGTTGGCCAGCCACTCCTTCTGCGCCTGCTCGAAGGTGGGATCCTGCTTCTGATTGGGATCGCGGGTATCGAGTGAGGCCTGTTGGGCCGAGAGCCCCAGCGGCAGGGCCAGCAGCGGGGCACAGAGCAGCGCCGAGAGGGAACGGCGAATGCGTCCGACGTGAGACACGAAGCACTCCGGGGTGCAGCGGGGAGGAAATGCGGGAACCTGACGATTCTACGCAGGGGCCCGGGCCGTCGTTAGGTGGAAACCGGGCCGCCAACCGGGCCACGCCACTTTGCAGGACTCTGACATTCGGGCCTCCCGAGTGGGCCAACGTCGCCGCCAATTTGTCGGAAGGCCCCGTGGACCTGTGTGGTTGCGGGGCCGTCACTCACCGGAGACCGCGATGCTCGTCCCTGCCCCACGTGTGGGCCGCTCCCCCACCTCGGACTTCACCGTGCTGCTCAGCCTCGTGGGGGGGCTGCTGCTCTGGCTGGTGCTGGCGTCCTACAGCCTGGGACGGGCGCAGCAGAAGGCGGGGCTTCGCCTGCAGCGTGAGGTGGCCTTGTACGTGGCGGCAACGGCCGGTCCCAGCTCCGGACTGGCACCTGCGCGCGACGCGTCAGCGCTCGACGCGTCAGCGCGCGACGCGTCAGTGCGCGACGCGATGCAGCGTCTGCTCGACAGCACCGGCCTGGCGCTGGAGCCCGTGGCGGCTCGCGGCGAGACCATCAGCGCGGGCCAGCCGCTGGCGGAGTTGGCATCCGCCGGGGCGCGGCAGACCGTCGTGCGCCGGAGTGACACACCGGGCTTGCCCATGGCACCCGGCATGTCGCAGGCGCTGCAGGTGTTCGTGAGCGTAGGCTTGGCCCTCACCTGCATTCTGGGTGCGTGGGT
Source organism: Gemmatimonas sp. UBA7669 (assembly GCF_002483225.1). NCBI lineage: Bacteria > Pseudomonadati > Gemmatimonadota > Gemmatimonadia > Gemmatimonadales > Gemmatimonadaceae > Gemmatimonas > Gemmatimonas sp. UBA7669. The sequence goes on from NZ_DLHL01000015.1 coordinate 84,668, forward strand.
GCTGCTGCGCCTGCAGCGTGAGCATCTGTCCACCACCCAGCGCTCCAACTTCGTGCGTGTGGTGTCGCACGAACTGCGCACCCCACTCGCGCAGATTCTGCTCTTTGCGGAAACCTTGCGTCTTGGACGCACGCGCAACGAGGCCGAGCGCGATCTCGCCATCCGCGCCATAGATCAGGAAGCACGTCGGCTCTCGCGGCTGGTGGAGAACGTGCTGCGCTTCACACGCATTGAACATGGCACACACGCGCTGAGTCTCGAGGCCGTGGAGGTGCGCAGCGTGGTGACGGACGTCGCCACGCAATTCGCGCCGCTGGTATCCGATGTGCGCATCGAAACGCACTTGCCCGCGGCCTCGGTGCGCGCGCTCGCTGATGCCGACGCGCTGCGGCAGGTGCTGCTCAACCTGCTGGACAACGCGGTCAAGTACGGGCCCACATCACAGGTGGTACGGGTGACCGTGCATGCCGCCGGCTCCCAGGTGGAGGTCTACGTGGACGATGAAGGACCGGGCGTGGCCGATGCCGACCGTGAACGCCTGTGGCACGCCTTCGAGCGGGGCCCGCAGCGCTCGGCAGACGATGGTGGCCTGCGGCGTCCCGACGCCGGCACCGGGCTTGGTCTCACCATTGTGCGCACCCTGGTGGAGGGCATGGACGGCCACGTGGCCTGCACCGCGCGGCCCGATGGGGCGCGTGGCGCACGTTTTCTGGTGACGCTGCGCAGCGCCGAGTCCCTGCGCGTGGCGAGCGCCGCCTGATGCATGTCAAGACATGTGCACCAACGATGATATGAGCCCAGCCCCCCCGATTCTGCTGGTGGAAGACAACGCCCTCTTGGCCGCCGGCGTGCGCAGCAACCTCGAATTCGAAGGCTACGAGGTGCTCGCGTGCGACACGGGGCGTGAGGGGCTGCGTCTGGCCTACGAGGCCTGTCCGGCGCTGATCATCCTCGATGTGCTGCTGCCCGACACCGACGGGTTCCGGGTGCTGCGGGAGTTGCGCGATCATGGCATCAGCACGCCCGTTCTGATGCTCACGGCCCTCGGTGAAGAGGCCGACAAGGTGCGCGGGTTTCGCTTTGGCGCCGATGACTATGTCACCAAACCGTTCGGGCTGATGGAGCTGATGGCCCGTGTGGCGGCCCTGCTGCGCCGGGCGCAGGGTACTCCCGCGCCAGCCACAATCCCGGACACGGCGGCAGCCGCTGAGCTGAGTGCTGCGGTGCATATTGGCCCGATTGCGGTCGATGTCGCCACGCGCACGGTGACGCGTGACGGAACCGTGGTGCCGTTGCGTCCACGCGAATTTGACTTGCTGCTGGCCCTGCTCCGCCGCGACGGACGCCTTGTGTCCCGCGACACGCTGTTGCGTGAAGTGTGGGGGTACGGCGACCAGGTGCAGAGTCGCACGGTGGACACCCACATGGCCGAACTGCGGCGCAAGCTGGAAGACGATCCGGCTGCGCCGCAGTGGCTCCTCACGGTGCGAAAGGCCGGTTACCGGCTGGCGGTGGACGACACGGCCGATGCGCGTCGCACGCCGGCTGCGCGTGAGCGGCCGTAGGCGAAATACACCACGAAGCCCAGTGCCAGCCAGGCAATGAGTCGCAGCCAGGTGTCGAGCGGCAGGCTCACCATCTGCAACAGACAGGCAAAGGCGGCGCCCAGTGGCACCCAGGGCACGAAGGGCGTGCGGAAGGGGCGCGGGGCATTGGGCTCGGTGCGCCGCAGCACGATCACGCCGATGGACACCAGCACGAAGGCCAGCAAGGTCCCGATGCTGGTGAGCTCGCCCAGCGTGCTGATGGGTGTAAAGCCCGCCACCGCTGCAATGACCACGGCCACCAAGGCCGTGGAGCGATGCGGCGTGCGGAATCGCGGATGCACCTGCGAAAAGAGTCCGGGCAGCAGACCATCCCGGCTCATGCTGAAAAACACGCGCGTCTGCCCCAGCATGGTCACGATCATCGTGCTGAAGAGGCCGAACAGGGCGCTGACCTTGATGAAGGGGCTGAGCCAGCGCACGCCGGTGGCATCGATACCCACAGCCAGCGGGTCGGGCACATTGAGCTGCGCATAGGGCACAATGCCGGTGAGCACGATGGCCACGCCCACATAAATCACGGTGCAGATGGCGAGACTGCCCAGCATGCCGCGTGGCATGTCGCGCTGCGGGTTGCGCGCCTCCTGCGCCGCGGTCGACACGGAGTCGAAGCCCACGTAGGCAAAGAACATGATGCCCGCGCCGCGCAGCACACCGCTCCAACCAAAGGCGCCAAACGTGCCCTCATTGGCCGGCAGGAAAGGCGTGAGATTTTCGGCGCGCACGTACTGCGCCCCCACGCCGATGAACACCAGTAGCACACAGCACTTGAGCACCACCAGCACCGTGTTCACACCGGCCGACTGCTTGATGCCACGAATGAGCAAGGCCGCCACCACAAACACGATCAAGGCGGCTGGCAAGTTGAACAGGCCGGTGGCCGTGGCGCCATCGGGCGCGCGCAGCGCCGTGCCGGGCGCGCCGGTCAGTGCCAAGGGTATATGCAACCCCAGATCGCGCAGAAAACTCACGAGATAGCCCGACCAGCCCACGGCAATGGTGGCCGTGGCCAGTGCGTACTCGAGCACCAGGTCCCAGCCGATGATCCACGCGAACACTTCGCCCACGGTAGCATAGGCATAGGTGTAGGCGCTGCCCGCCACAGGCACGAGCGCCGCAAACTCGGCATAACACAAGCCCGCCAGCGCACAGGCCACCGCCGAGAGCAGCATGCTGATGACGAGGGCCGGACCGGCGTGCTGCGAGGCCGCCACCCCGGTGAAGACGAAGATGCCGGTGCCGATGACCGAGCCAATGCCGAGGGCCGTGAGCTCTCGCACGCCGAGTGAACGGGCGAGCAGGCCGCGTTCCGCCTCCGCCTGCAGGGCGGCAAGTGGCTTGCGGACGAACAGCGAACTGGTGGGTGGTGCAGACCGTGCCATGCGGGCTCCATGAGTGAGAGGAGTGACATCCGCATGGTGGGCTGTCGGTCTGCTTCAGCGCATCGGCTGCTGTGTCAGCGTTGTGCCAGAGATCGGTGAGCGCGACGCGTCGGCAAACGATGGAATGGCGAAGCGCTTGCGATACGTACCTGGCGAAAGGCCCGTGACCCGTTTGAACAATCGTCGGAAGAAGGCGGGGTCCTCGTATCCCACCTGCCAGCCCACCTGCTCCACCGGTACATCGGTGCGCTCGAGTCGTCGCTTGGCCTGCTCCACACGCAGCGATTGCACGTACACAATGGGGGCCACGCCAGTGGCCACGGTGAAGCGGCGTTTGAAGGTGCGCGGCGCGAGGCGCGACTGCCGAATCATTTCTTCGACGGGGTTCGCAACCTGGTAGTGCGCATCGAGCCAGGTTTGCGCCTGCACGATCTCGGCGTCCCCGTGATCCCGCCGACCTTCGAAGACCATGTAGGGCGTGAGACCATCCTGATGCCACTGCAGCGCAAAGGACCGCGCCACTTCCTGCGCCGCCACCGCACCGGCGAAGCGCGCGATGAGGTACAGCACGAGGTCGTGCCACGCCATGGACGCACCGGAGCTCACCAGATCATCACGGCCGCCTGACACAACGAGCACCCGTTCCGGATGCACCTGCACCTGCGGGTGCGCGCGACGGAAAGCCTCGGCGTACCCGAAGTGCACCGTGGCATGCTGTGCATCGAACAGGCCGGTTTCCCCGAGGAGAAAGATTCCGGAGCAGGCCGAGCAGAGAATTGCCCCCTGCGCGTGCATGGCGCGCAACCATGCCACGAGTGCGGGATAGCGGCCGATCTGCCAACCTTCGGGCCCGAGCAGAATGGATGGCACGATGACGATGTCGGTGCTGCGCACCTCGTCGACGGCACGCTGCACCATGGTCGGCACCCCACTGGCCAGCATGAGGGGGCCGCGCGCTGCGCCCACGATGTCCACCTGGAACGGCGGCGGTGCGGGCGCCGCCCCTGGCGCCGGCGTCATGAACGCAAAGGCATTCATGACGTCGAAGACGCCGCTGAGCGTGGACAGCACGGCGTCCGGGATGGCCAGCAGGCTCACATGGCGAGTGCTGGTGCCGGGGATGGTGGCACGAATGGACCGGTTCCGGGTCATGTTGCCCCTGAAGGCCGTGCCACCGGCGGGCGATCGTGCACGAGCAGTACCGCACGTCGCACAACACGTCGTGCCCCACATCGTCCCGTACATCGTCCCGCACACACCAGGTGATTCATGCACGCTCCGGTCTTCGATCCCAACACACTCGACGCGCTCATCGGTCGCGCCGTCAGCGACCTGTCTGCCGCCCATGGCGGCGTCATGGTGAGCATAGGCTTCAAGCTCGGACTCTACAAGGTCATGGCGGGCGCCGGTCCCCTGACCTCCGCCGAGGTGGCCACGCGCGCCGGCTGCGCCGAACGCTATGTGCGCGAATGGCTGAACTCGCAGGTGGCAGGCGGCTACGTGAACTACCATGCCATCAGCGGCACGTACGAAATGTCGCCGGAACAGGCACTCGTCATGGCCGACCCGGACAGTCCGGCGTACATGACGCCTGCCTGGCAGGTGACGGCCAGCATGTGGCGTGATGAGGCCAAGACGCTGCAGGCCTTTCGCACCGGAGCCGGTGTCTCGTGGGGCGACCATGATGACGCGCTGTACTGCGGTGTGGCCTCGTTCTATCGCAACGCGTACCGGGCCAACCTGATTCCCGTGTGGTTGCCGGCTCTGGATGGCGTGGTCGGACAGCTCGAGCGCGGGATACGCGTGGCCGACGTCGGTTGCGGCTACGGCCACAGCACGCTGCTGATGGCGCAGGCCTTTCCGAACTCGCGCTTTCATGGCATCGACGGGCACGCGCCCTCGGTGGCCGAAGCGACACGTCTCGCCGATGAAGCGGGGCTCGCCGATCGGGTCACCTTCAGCGTGGGAGCGGCCTCGAGTTTTGCGGGAGCGGACTACGGCCTGGTGTGCTTCTTCGACGCGCTGCACGACATGGGCGACCCACTCGCGGCCGTCCGTCACGCCCACTCCGTGCTGGCCCCCGACGGCACGGTGATGCTGGTGGAACCGTTCGCGAACGATCGCACAGAGGACAACATTTCGCCGGTTGCCCGTCTGTACTACTCGGCGTCGGTGTCCCTCTGCTGCGCACACGCCATCAGCGATGGCGGCGCGCTGGTGCTCGGCGCACAGGCGGGAGAAGCACGCCTGGCCGATGTGTTCCGGAAGGCGGGCTTCACGCACTTCCGTCGGGCGCACGCGTCCCCGTTCAATCTGGTGCTCGAGGCGCGGAAGTAGTTGCTGGCGGCCGGGCCAGTTCCTAGCATTGGCAGATGCGCCCCATGCTGTGGTCCCTTGGGCACTTGTGAACTGGTCCGGTCCATGCAATTCCCTGTCAGCGTTCTGTCTGCTGCGCTCGTCTCTCTGGGTGTGTCGTCTACAACGTCTGCACAGCCCAAAGCGACGTTTGTCGATGACTCATTGCTCTCGTATAACGTGAAGCCATCGACGCAACTGCGAAGAACGGAGACCGGGGGGTTTGTGGTCGGCCCACTCACGGGTAAACACGTTGTCGCGCAGATCTCGCCGGATCTGCGGCAGGTTCGCAGTCTGGCCAGGCAAGGTGCGGGCCCAGCGGAACAGACGGGATGGCTGGTGGTCGCTGCGGCGCCCGGCGGACGAACGATCGTGGTGGCGAACCAACTCGATCGCAGCACCGTGCTCGGACCTGGCGGGAAAGTGGAGATGACGGCACGAGCCATCATGGTGCCCGACGGCGTGGCGATGTGTCGTGGACGACTGCTGCTGAGCGGCTTGCATCGTGGTGATGGCACCAACGGCACCAGCGAAGGCGTCTTCGAGGTGGACACGGCCAGGCGTGTCCGCCAGCTGTACTCCACCAGACGCGGCTTGGCCCTGCGAGCTTTCTTTGGGAGTACCGATATGCTGGCCGCTCGAGGCGACCGGCTGATTGCTGGCGTTCCGAACCGAGCTGAGCTCGTGGTGTCAGACAGCGGTTGCGGCAGGTTTCGCACGATCCCAGTGCGCCTTCCGTGGTTTGTGCCGTGGGACAAGGCCGACCCGATGCCAGCGTTCACCAAGCCCATGCAGCCACGCGTGACCGGCGTGCGCTTGGTGTCCGACACCCGGGCGGCCATGCTCGTGCTCCGTGCGTACGGGAAAGCGAAGTTCGAGACGTTCCCGGGCAGGTCGGCCGTACCCATTCCGCGAGGCAACGGGCCATGGTCGGAAACGGTGCTCGTGCTGGTGGACCTGACCACCGGCGATGTCATCAGCGAGCAGACCCTGTCGCAGGTCAACTGGCGCTTCGCGAGTGATGCAGAGCTCGTTGCGCATACGCTCGACGGTGGCGATCGGTCCGGCTTCATATTGCGGCCGATCGAACCAACCACGAAGCGTTGAGTCGAAATCCGAGAGGCCCACGCCATGCCGGCTTGGGCCTCCTTTGCATTTCCTGCGCTAACGCGTTGCGGTCAGAAGAAGTCCTGCAACCAGGTCTTCACACGTGACGCCAGCTTGTCCACACTCGCGCCGGGCCGCCCGCCCTTGCGGGCCACCACACCGCCGAGTGCCTCGCGGTGTGCACCGTATAGCGCGAGGCCAACGGCCGTGGCGAACTGCGGCTGCGTGACGTTTTCCACCAGACCATCGAGCTTGGCACCGGGCACGCCGATGCGCACACCGAGACCGAACACATCGGCCGCGAGTTCGCGAATGCCTTCGAGTGACGCGCCACCGCCGGTGAGGACGACGCCCCCGTTCAGGCGGCCCGTGAAACCCGCCTGATGCACCTCGCGCTGGGCCTTCTCGAAGATCTCGTCCATGCGCTGGTGAATGATGTGCGTCATGAGCTCGCGCGAAATGTGCCGCTCACCGTGTGCGCCTGACGCGGGCATGGCAATGACCTGCTGCGGATCGATTAGCGGCTCATACGCGCAGCCATACGCATCCTTGATCTGCTCGGCGTCATGCTGCGTGATGCCCAGGCCCTGCACGAGATCGCTGGTGACGGTCTGCCCACCAAAGGGGATGGTGCCGAGATGCCGGATCTTGCCTTCATGGAACACGGCGAGATCGGTGGTGCCGGCGCCCAGCTCCACGAGCACAACACCGAGCTCCTTTTCTTCCTCGGTGAGCACGGCCAGCGCGCTGGCCAGCGGCTCGAGCACCAGCTCACGCGTGCGATAGCCCGCGCGCTCGATGGCCTTGCGCAGGTTCATGGCCGGCGAGCTGCCAATGGTGACGAGATACATCTCCGTCTCGAGGCGGGTGCCGATCATGCCCACGGGATCGCGGATGCCATCGACCTTGTCCACGCGATACTCCTGCGGAATGGCGTGCAGCAGCTCGCGATCCTGGGGAATGGCCATGGCGCGCGCGACTTCGTTGACACGCTCCACGTCGGGCCGCGTGATCTCGTGACCACTGATGGCCACCACACCCGACGAGGTCATGGCCCGCACATGCTCGCCGGCAATGCCTACAAACAGTCCGTCGGCGGCGACACCGGCCAGATGCGTGGCTTCTTCAACCGCCGCGCGAATGGAGCGTGTCGCCTCCTCGATGTCCGACACCATGCCGCGCCTGAGGCCCATGGTGCGCGTGTGCCCCACACCCAGCACCTTGAGGCGCGGGGCACGCGGCACATCGCCGTGAACCGCCGCCACGAGGGCGGTGGTGTAGGCGGTGCCGATGTCGAGGGCGGCGACGATGGGTTCGGATGTCATGGCTGTCTGGCAATCACCTGGTCACGGAAACGCAGATCGAGCTCCACCACACGCAACCGGTTGCGTGCGAGATCTGCTTCCACGGGTAATATGTCCCGGACACGTGCCACGGTCACGTTGCGCGGAGTCCGGACTGTCACTGAATCGAGCTGCAGACGGAATTCGGTCGTTCCGACCGCCGCGGCACGGGCCACACGCCGGTAAATGGACGGCGCCGATGCCCTCAGCCCTCCCAAAAGATGCAGCAGGGCGCTATCGGGGGCCGAGGCAATCGGCACATCCATCGGGGTGCGCACGGGATCGATGGGCAGCAGGTGCCCGCGCGCGTCCGCCGGTGTGAGGGGCTGGCCCTTCCGCTCTACCAGAGCCACCGGCTCCCGCTCGGTCAGGCGAACGTGCAGGGTGCCCGGCAAGCGGCGCTCCACCAGCGCCGTGAGTACCAGCGGATGTCCTTCCAGACGCAGCGCGAGTGGCGCCAGCGGCTGCCACACGGATTGCAGCGTGTCCACATCGAGCAACGCCAGCAGCTCGCCCGTGCGCGCGTAGCGCACGCCCTCCATCTCGACGCGCCGCACGTGGAAGAAGTCGAGCTGTGACAGCGCGCGCGGGCCCCACCACGGACTGCCCACGACCGCGGCCAGCCCCGACAGCAGCGCGACCCCTTGCACCCAGCGCAACCATCGCGGCCGCGAGCTTACCGCTGGGTCCGCACCGCTAGTGGCGGCACCGCCTGTCGCAGTGGACTGTGTGTTGCTACGAGCCACGAACGCGCTGCCTCAGGACGGCTGCGGGGTCGAACCACAAAGACGGGCCAGCAACTCCGGTCCGCTGCGCGTGATGTCCCCCGCACCCATGGTGAGCACCACGTCGCCCTCGCGCACAAAGTCGGTGAGCGCCGCGGCCACGTCGGCGCGCGGGCCGCTCCAACGCAGCATGTCGCCCGTCACCCGCTGCGCAATGAGCGCGGAACTCACGCCCGGCTCCGGCGTTTCTCGCGCGCCATAGATGTCGCAGAGGAACAATGCGTCGGCCGCCGAAAGTGCCTCGGCGAACTCGCGCTGCAGATCGCGCGTGCGCGAGTAGAGATGCGGTTGAAACGCGAGCACGAGGCGACGACCCGGGAAGCTGTGCCGCGCGGCGGCGAGGGTGGCCGCCACCTCGGTGGGGTGATGCGCATAGTCGTCTACCACCTCCACACCGGCCGCACTGCCCAGTCGCTGGAAGCGACGCTCCACCCCGCGAAATGCCGCAAGGCCCGGTGCCATGTCACGCACGCGCGCACCAAGCGCGAGCCCCGCGCCCAGCGCCGCCAGCGCATTGCGGACGTTGTGCACACCAGGTACGGCCAGTTGCACCTCGCCCACCGCCTCGTCGTCAAAGCGCACCGTAAAGCGCGAGCCCGCGGCATCGAGCACCAGATCGTGGGCCACGAGCCTGGCATCGCGGGCGTGCGGCGACGGATCCGTGCCCGGCACCGTGGCGCTGTAGGCAATGACTTCGCGACTGCTGGCCACACGCAGTTGCATGGCCCCCTCGTCGTCGGCGCAGCGCACCACGACGCGCGCCGGTGAGCAATACTGCTCGAAGGTGCGGGAGATGTCGTCGAGATCGCGGTAGATGTCGAGATGATCAGCCTCGACATTGAGCACCACCGCGACGTCCACCGCCAACGCGAGGAATGAGCGGTCGTACTCGTCGGCTTCCACCACATAGGTTGGGCCACCGAGATGCAGGTTGCCCTGCCAGCGCTCGACGCGGCCACCGACGACACCGGTGGGGGCCAGACCCGCTGCGGCCAGTGCCTCGGTGGTCATGACGGTCGTGGTGGTCTTGCCATGTGTGCCGGCAATGCCCACCAGCGTGCCGCCGCTCACCGCGGCGGCCAGCGCCTCGGCGCGCCGCACCAACGGCCGACCGGCGTCGCGGGCGGCCTGCATTTCGGCGTGCGCCGAAGGTATGGCCGACGAGTACACCACCGCGCGCGCCGCCGCCACGCGCGACGCGTCATGTGCCGTGACCGCAATGCCAAGCCGCTGCAGATCCGGCGCGCCATCGGGATTGGCGTCCGTGCCCTGCACACGCACACCACGACGGGCGAGCAGTTCGGCCAGCGCGCTCATGCCGGCGCCCGCAATGCCGATGAAGTGCACCGGGCGCTGGTCCTCTGCATCGAGCAGCAGGGCCGTGTGCGAAGCCTGGGGTTCGGAGTGTGGCGAAGAGGACGAGGTCACAGCGAAATCACAGCCTGAAAGCGAGGGGAAGTTGAACGCGAGGATCAGCCGGCCAGCTGCAGCAGGCGACGGAGTGTACGGGCAATATCGCGCGCCGCGGTAGGCCGCGCCCGCGCCTGTGCGGATTCACGCATGCGCGCGAGAAGCGTGGTGTCCTGCTGCCACAACGCGATCTGCGCGGACAGCGCGTCGACGCTCAAGTCGGATTGCCGCAGCATCACACCGGCACCCGCCGCTGCAGTCGCCCTCGCGTTGAACGTTTGGTGATCCTGCGCGGCCGTTGGCAGCGGCACCAGCAGCATTGGCAGTCCCCAGGCGCAGAGTTCTGCAATAGACATGGCGCCCGCGCGCCCCAAGGCCACATCGGCGGCCGCATAGGCCTGTGCAATGGGCGCCAGATACGGACGCACCTTCACCGCCTCCGACTCGCGATGCAGATACGCCGCCGCCTGCGCTCGACCAGTGGACCAGATGAGCGCAACGCCGCGCGGCAGACCGCGCGCGATCCATTGATCGACGACTTCGTTGATGGCCCGTGCGCCCTGACTGCCGCCCATGACGAGCACGACAAACGCCTCGTCCGGCAGTCCCCATTCGGCACGCGCCGCAGCACGCGCGAGCGCACGCGCCTCATGGTTGGCGGGCGGTTCGTCGATGGGGCAGCCCAGTGGATAGACGGCACCCGGCGCCGCGGCCGTGAGCTGCGCTGACGCCTCGGGAAAGCCGAGAAACACACCCTGAGCGCCTCGCGCAAACACCCGCGTGGTGAGGCCGGGATGACTGTCCGGCTCGTGCAGAAAGGTGGGAATGCCCCGCGCGCGGGCCCAGGCCAGCGCCACACCCGCAGCATATCCACCGGTTCCCACCACGGCCGCCGGCCGATCGTTGCGCGTGAGCTGCGTAAGGGCGCGCCAGGCCTGCACGCCACCCAGCACCGTGCGCCAGTTGTTCCACGGCTGCTTGCGATAAAGCGGATGCAGCGGCAGCAGCTGATGCGGGAACTCCGTGGTGGGCAGCACGTCGCGCTCGATGCCGCGCTGTGCGCCAATGAAGAACGGGCGCACACCAGGCGCCTCACGCACGAGCGCGCGGGCAATGGCCAGACCGGGATAGAGATGCCCGCCCGTTCCACCACCCGCGAACAGCACCAGTGGACCCGCCGCGCTCACGCGCCACCGGGAGTGAGGGGGTCCGTGGCCGTCACCCCGTATACGCGCTCACGTTGGCTGCCGATGTTGACCAGAATGCCCGTCATGGCCAGGGTGAGCAGCAGATTGGAACGCCCGTACGACACGAACGGCAAGGTGAGACCGGTGTTGGGCAACAGCCGAATCACCACCCCCAGATGCACGAAGGCCGTGAACACCGTGGTGAAGGTGAGGCCAATGGCCACCAGCGCAAGAAACGGACTCCGCGCCTGCCGTGCGATGCGAAAGCCCAGCCAGCCATAAAGTGCAAAGGCCACGGTGACGCCGGCGAGTCCCACAAAGCCCAGCTCCTCACCCACGATGGAGCCGATGAAGTCGTTGAAGGCCAGCGGCAGCCACCCGCGTTGCTGATTGCCCTGACTGAAGCCCACACCCAGCAGGCCGCCCGATCCCACCGCCACAAGCGACTGATACTGCTGGTCGCGCGGATTGTCGGGCGGTGCCTCGGTGCTCTGCCCCACCGCGAGGTAGGTCTGCACACGATTGCGGATGTAGGGATTTCGTGCGGCCTCCACGCCAATGAGCATGAGACCCACCACACCAAACAGCATGAAGTGTGCGAGACGCGCGCCACCGACAAACAGCAGCACGGCCATGAGCACGCAGTACGTGATGGCCACACTGATGTCGGGTTCGAGCAAGGCAAGCACCACCAGTGCACCGATGACCACGACAAAGGGCATGATGCCCTTGCCCAGTTCGCGCACGCGCTCGCCTTTCTTCACGAGCAGCATGGGTGTCCAGATGAGCACCGCAAACTTGGCAAACTCCGAGGGTTGCAGTGAGCCACCCAACAGGTAACGACGCGAGCCACCGATGTTGCCGCGATTCATGCCCGGCAGAAACACCGCGGCCATGAGGATCAGCGACACAATCATGATGGGCCAGGCCAGCGCCTTGAATCGCTCGGCATCGACCTTGGCCAGTACCACAAAGGCAATCGCGCCGAGCGCCACGCCCACGGCCTGCCGCAGGACGTAGTAGTGTCCGGCGCGGTTCTCCGAAACCGCCTGCAGCGCCGACGCGCTGTAGAGCACCGCCAAGCCCACCGCCACCAGCGCCGCCGTCACCAGTACGAGCGCGCGCGCTTCGAGGGACATGCGCCAGCGCTCGCGTGTGCCCGCGAGGTTCTGGCCGCGGGTGTGTGTTGCAGGACCGGATGAAGCCACCGGCGCCGGCATGCTGGCCGTGAAATCGGTCATGCCATCTCCTGCGCCAACTCCGCAAAGCGACGTCCACGTTCCTCGTAGTTGCGGAACATGTCGAAGCTCGAGCACGCTGGTGAAAGCAGGATCACGTCACCGGGCTGGGCCAACGCGCGCGCCTGCGCCACCACCTCGTGGAAGCTGGCATCGCGCAGATCGGCGAAGGTCACCGCTGGCGCCTGTTCGCGCAGCGCATGCTCGAGGTCGGCGGCAATGATTGGCGCCGCCTCACCGTAGGCCAGCACCGCGCGCGCATGCTGCGCCAGCGCCGGCAGCAACGCGGTGTAGGGTTCGCCCTTGTGTCGCCCTCCCAGCAGCAGCACCGTGGGACGCGTCATGCCCTGGATCGCCACAAGGGCCGAGGCCACATTGGTGGCCTTGGAGTCGTTGAGCCAACGCACACCATGCGCCTCGCCGACCGGCTCCAACCGATGCGACAACGGCCTGAAGGCCATGAGGGCGGCGGCCAGTTGCTGACGCGCCTGCGGCGTCTGATGCGCGGGGCTGGCCAGCATGACCGCGAGCAGCGCCGCCAATGCATTGGCCACGTTGTGATCGCCGTCGAGCGCGAGTGACTGGCGCGACATGAGAGGAGCGCCCAGCACCTGCAACTGATCGGTTTCGCGATCATACCAGGCCTCCACGTCGCGGCGCCGTACCGAAAAGCGCGCCCACTGCCCGGGAATGCCCTCCACCATCGCGTCCACGTCCGCGTTGTCGGCGGTGGTGACCCAGCGCGAGGCCGACGTGGCATTGGCAAAGAGCCGCTTCTTGTCGGCGTAGTAGTCGGCCACGCTCGCGTAGCGGTCGAGATGATCAGGGCTGAGCGTGGTGAGCACGCCGACATTGGGCTGCACACCCGGGGTGTCGGCCAGCTGAAACGAGGACAGTTCGAGCGCCGCCCACCTGGGTGCCGGCTCCTGGAGCGGCAAGTCGGAGACCGGCGTGCCGATGTTGCCCACGTCGACGGCGTCATGGCCCAACGCCCGCAGCAGCGCGCCAATCATGGCCGTGGTGGTGGTCTTGCCGTTGGTGCCCGTGACGGCGATGTACTGCAGCGCCGGCGAGAGACGGAGCGCGATCTCCACCTCACTCACAATGGGCACACCCGCCGCCCGCGCCGCTTCGAGCGGCGGGGCTGACGGCGGCACGCCGGGACTCACCACCACGCAGGACGCGCGGGCTATGCGCGCGAGATCATGCGTCCCCACGTCGACCGCGGCCCCTTCCCGGCCCAGGCGGCCGGCGGCTTCCTGCGTGGCAGACGTGATGCTCTTGTCCGACGCATACACCGCGACCTGCGCGCGTCGCAGCAAGCGCGCCACCGCCTCCCCACTTCGTCCAAGGCCGATGACGGCGAACTCGCCCTCACGCATCACCAACAGACGCGCGACGTGTGAGGCGAGGGCCGCCGCAGTCCAATTCGCTGGCGCGTTGGGGGATGGAGTCATGACCACTCAGCGCAGCTTGAGGGTGCTCAGCGCCAGTATGGCGCAGAGAATACCAAGGATCCAGAACCGCACCACCACCTGCGTTTCCGGCCAACCCAGCAGCTCGAAGTGATGATGCAGGGGCGCGCGTCGGAAGACACGATTGGCCTTCGCATACTCTTCGCCGTAGCGACGTTTGCGGTACTTGAATACCGAGCGCTGCAGAATGACCGACACCGTTTCCGCGAAGAACACCGCGCCCACGAACAGCAGCAGGAACTCGCTCTTGAGCAGCAGGGCAATGGCGCCCACGGCGCCGCCGAGCGCCAGCGACCCGGTGTCACCCATGAAGACCTGCGCCGGATGCGCGTTGAACCACAGGAACCCGATGCAGGCGCCGACCACCGCCGCGCAGAACACGGTGAGCTCACCGGAGCCCAGCAGGTAGAACACCTGCAGATAGGCACTCGTGTCCTTGCGGCCCAGCACGTACGCAAAGAGGCCCAGCGTGGTCACGGCGATGGCCACCAAACCCGACGACAGCCCGTCGAGCCCGTCGGTGAGGTTCACGGCGTTGCTGACACCCGTGAGAATGAACGTGACCCAGGGGATGTAGAGCCAGGCCAGCGAGGCGGTGACCGGCACCAGCAGCACGTACTTGAAGAACGGGAGCGTGGTGCTGGCCCCGGGCAGCGTGGAAATGGGAAAGAGCAGCAGGTAGGTACCGAGTCCGAGGCCGCAGATCACCTGACCGGCCAGCTTGTAGCGCTCGACGAGTCCACGATTCTTTTCGCCGCGCCGCTTCTGCTGCAGCTTGAGGTAGTCATCGAGGAACCCGATGCCACCCATCCAGGCCGTGACGAACATGGCCAGCATCACATACCGATTGGACAGCCTTGCCCACAGCAGCACCGGAATGAAGGTGGCCGCAAGAATGATGAGCCCCCCCATCGTGGGCGTGGTACCCTTGCCCGCATGGGTGTCCGGCGTGCCTTCGCGCACCACCTGATGCACAGCCATGGCGCGCAACCGGCGAATGATGGCCGGCCCGAGCACAAAGCTCACCAGCAACGCCGTGACGAAGGCGGCACCGGCACGAAAGGTGATGTAGTTGAGCAGGCGGAGTTCACTGAACTCACGCGCCCAAGGCAGCAGAAGGGCGTAAAGCACGGCGTGGGACGAGGGTCAGGAATTCGGGGAGGATGATGCGGTGGCGTGAGCATCTGCGTGAGCAGATGCGAAGGCCACGAGACGCGGAACGAGTTGTTCGAGACGCATGCCGCGCGAGGCCTTGAGCAGCACCAGCGACTTGGGCGAGAGACGTGCTTCGAGCAACGGCCAAAGCGCCTCGAGCGTATCGGCTGCCACCACGCGCGGGTCCTGCGGCGCGACGCGCGTAAAGGCGTCGGCAAACTCTCCGACCGCCGCAATAAGCTCGGCGCGGGTAGCCAGCGCTTCGCGCGCCACGGCCTCATGCTGCGCCGCGCTTTGCGCACCCAGTTCGCGCATGCTGCCCAGCACGGCCACGCGCTGCGCCTCGGTGGGCACCTCGTGCAGCAATTGCAGCGCTGCCCGCATGCTGGCCGGGTTGGCGTTGTAGGCGTCATTGAGCAGCGTGAGCGGACCGTGCTGCTCCCAGACGCCACGCATGGACGGCACCGGCATGTTGGCCAGTCCCGTGGCCGCATCAGCCAATGACACCGCACAGGCCTGCGCCACGGCCAGCGCCAGCATGGCATTGCCTGCCTGATGCGCGCCGCGCAGCGGCAGTGTCATGTCCTCGCCACCAAATCGCAGCTGAACCCGGCCCTGCGCGTCGAGCGACCAGGTCTCGGGCACCACATCGGCGTCAGTCAGGCCGGCGGTGATGACCGCCTGCGCCCGCGAGCGGGCCAGGGCCACCGCGTCGGGTGACGACGACGTGACGACAGCGAGCGTGACGCCATGAAAGACCTCGCACTCTTCGCGCAGTACACCGGCGAGATCGCCGAGTCCTTCGAGATGCTCCTCGCCGATACTCGTGAGCACGGCGACATCGGGTGCGGCGATGGCCCGCAGCATGGCCACTTCGCCAGGCGTGTTGGTACCCAGCTCCACCACGGCCAACTCCGCATCACTGGGCATGGCCAGCAGAGTGAGCGGTACGCCCACCCGGTTGTTGAGATTGCCGGCCGTGGCATGCACCTGATAGCTGCGGCTCAGCGCCGCGCGCAGCAGTTCCTTGGTACTCGTCTTGCCGTTGGAGCCGGCCACCGCGATGACACTGCGGCCCCAGGCCTTCCGCCAGGCATGGGCCAGTTGGCCGAGCGCCACCAGCGTATCGGGCACCACATAGGTGGGAACCCCGAGACCGGCGGCGCGCATGGCATCGCTTACCACAAACGCCGCCGCGCCGGCGTCGCGTGCAGTGGCCAGAAAATCGTGCGCATCGAACTGCTCGCCGCGCAGGGCCACGAACACGTCACCGCGCGCAATGCGCCGCGTGTCAGTGCTGATGCCCGCCAGCGGCTGCGGCATGGACGGACCAGTGCCAAGAGCCTGCGCCACCCGCTCGAACGTCCAATAGGGATGCGCGAATTCAGGCGTGACCGCCGGCACGGCGGCATACTCGGTACCCGAGGTAAAAACCGGACTCACGACAACCCCATGCTGGTGGCCAACTCCCTCACGATGACCTGTTCATCGAAGGGATACGACGTGGTGCCGCGAATCTGGTAGGTCTCGTGCCCCTTGCCAGCCAGCACCACCACATCCTCGGGCTGCGCCATGCGCAGCGCTTCGGCAATGGCCTCGCGACGATCCACAATGCGCGTGTATCGACCCGCCGTCATGCCCGCGACAATGTCGTCGAGGATGCGATCGGGATCTTCGGTGCGTGGATTGTCGCTGGTGACGATGGTCACGTCGGCCAACTGTTCGGCAATGCGGCCCATCTCCGGGCGCTTGCCGCGATCGCGGTCACCACCGCAGCCGAAGAGCACGATGAGGCGACCGGGTGGGGCATCGGGCACGCGCGTGAACGGCCGCACCGCCTGCAGTGCGCGCTCGAGCGCGTCGGGCGTATGCGCGTAGTCGCGCAGCACCGTGGGCTGTGTGCGCAGGATCTCGAGTCGACCCGGCACCTGCGGCACGGTGGCCAGGCGCGCGGCCACGTCAGCGGCCGAGATCCCCAAGCCAATGGCCGCCGCCGCCGCTGCGAGCGCGTTGGCCACGTTGAAGTCACCAATGAGTGGCAGCGTGACCCTATGCGCGCCGCTCCGGGTCACCAGCAGGAACTGACTGCCGCTCGTGCCGAACTGCACATCGCGCGCCGCCACATCGAGCGCCGGCTCGGCGGTGCCCGGCGCGGCCGCGCCAAACATCAGCGTGCGCGGCGCATGGTGCACCCCGCGCCAGGCCGGATCGTCGGCGTTGAACACGGCCACGCCATCACGCGCGAGCAGGCCCACGAGGCGCAGCTTGGCTGCACGATAGGCGTCCATGCTGCCGTGATAATCGAGATGATCACGCGTGAGGTTGGTGAACACCGCCGCCGCAAAACTGAGCCCTTCCACGCGACGCTGATCGAGCGCATGGGAGCTGGTTTCCATGGCCACGGCCCGCACGCCGTCGTCCACGAGACGACGCAACAGACGCTGCAACTCCACGGGGCCCGGCGTCGTGAGCCCACCACCGCCCGGCAAGGCCACACCACGACTGCCCACCAGCACACCCAGTGTGCCGATGGACGCCGCCGGATGATCGGGCCCATCAAGCAGATGACGCAGCAATCCTACGGTGGTGGTTTTGCCGTTGGTACCGGTGACGCCAACCAGCGTCAGCGAACGCGCCGGCCATCGGTGAAAGGCCGCTGCAGCAATGGCGGCCGCGCGACGTCCGTCGCGCACGGGCACGACCGGCACGCTGACGTGCCGCGCGGCCTCCACATCCTCCACGATGAGCAGCGAGGCCCCGGCCTGCACGGCCGCATCAATCCAGGCGTGGCCGTCCTGCGTGGCACCGCGAATGGCCAGAAAGGCGCAGCCGGGTGTCACGCGCCGACTGTCGTCGACCAGATCGGTGATGTGCGCGGGCCACGCGTGTCCATCGATGGCGCCCGACACCAACAGGCCGGCATCACGTAGCGCATCGACAACCACTGGTACCGCAACGGGCGAACCGGATTCCGCAGAACGCGTGTCACTCACGGCTTGGGCACCTCGAGTTGCACAGTGGCGCCGCTCTGCAGCACCACGCCGGCCGCCGGTCGCGTGCGCACCACCGTGCCGTTGACGAGACTCACCTGAAAGCCCGCCTGATGCAGCGTGAGCGCCGCGCGCCGCGCATCGAGGCCGTACACCGACGGCACAGGACGCGGGTCGCGCACGGCTTCTCCGGTGTTGCGACCACCGTCTGGGCCGCGAGCCGCCGATCGATGTGGCAGGTCCACGACCACCATGGCCGGGGCAGCCACCGGTTCCGGCGCGCGCGGCGCAGGGGCAAGCAGAGAATCGCGGCGCAGCGAATCGCGCAAGGCCACGCGCAATTGCTCCGGCGTGCGCGGCTTGGGCAGCGGCGCGGCAATGGGGCGCGCGATGGCCGCGAGCGCGTCGCCATCGAGCGAGGCGTCACGTGTGGCCAGCGCCGCCTGCAGAATGTCGTGCACCGCTTCACCGGCCACGACACCGCCGTAGTAAGTGCCCTTGGGGTCGATGAGTCGCGCCACGATCACGTACTGGGGATCTTCGGCGGGAAACATGCCGGCAAAGCTCGAGTTGTAGAGCCCCTGCTGGTAACCGCCCTGCACCACACGGCGCGCCGTGCCGGACTTGCCACCCACATCAAAGCTGCCCATTTCCGCAGCCTGCGCCGTACCGCTGTCCACCACACTCTTGAGCATGCGGCGCATGAGCGCGGCCGCGTCCTGGGTCAGCACGCGGCGCACCACCGTCCGCCGGTGCTGATACAGTGGTTCCCCGCTCCGCCGATGCACGGCGCGTACCAGCGTGGGCTGCAGCAGTTCGCCCCCATTGGCAATGGCCACATAGGCCAGCGCCACTTGCAGCGGTGTGGCGGATATGCCGTAGCCAATGGGAATGCGTGTGCGTGTGACTTCTTTCCACTCACGCGGCAGCGGCAGTACGCCACGCGATTCGCTGGGATAGCTCACACCGGTGTAACTGCCGAACCCGAAGTCGCGCAGAATCTGATACACATCGGCCGGTGGCAGACGCAGCGAAAGTTTAGCGGTGCCGATGTTGCTGGAGTGCTGCACGACTTGAAACACCGACATGCGTTCGGCCTTGTGCGTATCGGTGAGCTTGTAGCCACCGTAGCTCCAGAGGCCGTTGTCGGTTTCCACGACCTCCTCGGGTGTGGTGACGCCACGCTCAAGCAGCTTGGCCAGCACGAAGGGCTTGAGCACCGACCCGGGCTCGTAGGCCTCTACAATGGGCGTGCTGGTGTAGGCGGGTTTGCCGTCGCGCACACCGGCCAGCGCCAATACGGCGCCGTCGCGCGGGTCCACAATGACCACATCCCCGCCACTGGCCCCGGTGCGTTCGCGCGCGGCGGCCAACGCCTCCTCGGCAATTTCCTGCAGGCTCTGATTGATGGTCAGCGTGACAGTGTGCCCGGGCCGCGCTTCCACGCGCTGATACTCCGGCGACTCCAGACGTCCGCCCAAACCGTCGCGCACCACCGGCATGTGGCCCGATTCGCCCCGCAACCACTCGTGCAGCTCGAGCTCGAGGCCACTGCGCGGCTCGCCCTCAAGATCCAGCACGCCCACCACGCCGCGCAGTCCGGCCGGTGTGGAATTGACGCGCGTCAGCACGGGCTTGATGGACACGCCGGGCAAGCCCTTGAGACGTTCCACGTCGGAGGGCGCAAAGCGATGGGGCAACTCCACCCACTTGCGCTTGCGATCAAGCGCGCGCTTCACCCACTCGTCACCCACTCGCAGATCGCGCAATCCCCGCCGCAACACACTGCGCGTATCGATCGTGTCCACCTTGCGCGCCGCCCCCGTCCCGGTTTTGCGCACCGCCGGCCGCAGATGGTGCGGCTCGATGACGAGCCGCATCTGTTCACGGGTTTCCACCAGTACGGTGCCCGACGCGTCCACCAGCGTGCCGCGCAGCGGCTCGACGGTTTCGTCGCGCATGTGCTGGTCGGTGGCCTTGCCCGCCCAGAGGCCATGTTCAATGACCTGGACCTGCGCCGCGCGCGCCACGATGCCCGCGCCAAACAGCACCAGACACAAGTGCACGAACGTGGAGCGCCCGCGACTCACCGTCACGAGTGGCTGATGCTCGGCCTCCGCGCGCGATTGCGCGGAGTGCAGAGGCGCGGAATGCGGATGCGTCATGGCTTTAATTGGCCGATGTGCAGACTGTCGGCCGCAACACCAGACGCGCTGTCAGCCCCGACATCCTGCGCGGCCGAAAAGGCCGACGAAGGCAGGAACCGCGTCTGCGCCTCGGTAGGTACCCGCATGCCAAGCCGACGCTCGGCCTCGCTCACCACCGAGCGGCGACTCGAGGCCCGGCGCAGGTCATTCTCGAGATCCTGCTGCTCGGCGCGCAGCGTGCGCAACTCGCCGCGCATGCGCTGCATCTCGCGTGCGGTGGCCACGCCGGTACTCCGGCGCCAGACCACCGTGGCCGCGACGAGCATGAAGAGCACCAACCCCATGGCCACGAGGGCACGCCCACGCAGTGGACTGCGTGTCGTACGACGGGTAGTGGTTCGACGTGCGGCCATCAGCGCGCCAGGCGCCAGGCACGCAGTCTGGCGCTGCGTGCCCGCACGTTCACGTCCACCTCGTCGTCGGCCGCCGACACGGGGCGGCGCGTCAGCGTTTCGCCCAGCGCGACGCCGCGGCAACCGCACACCATGAGCCGCGGCGGGCAGACGCAGTCGCGGCTCCACTCGCGGAAGGCGTTCTTGACGAGGCGATCCTCACCCGAGTGATAGGCAATGATGGCCAGCACGCCACCCGGGGTGAGACGGTCGCGCAGCGCGGGCAGCGCGCGCTCGAGTCCGGCCAGTTCATCGTTCACGGCAATGCGCACGGCCTGGAAGATGCGCGCAAAATCTGGCGCGCCACTTCGCGGGCCGAGCACGGCCCGAATGGCGTCCACCAGGTCGTCGGCGGTGGCAAACGGCCGACGCGCGCGACGCCGCACGATTTCGCGGGCCATCTTGGCCGCGCGCGGTTCATCGGCATAGTTGCGCAGCAACGCCGACAAGTCGACTTCGTCGATGGTGTTGAGCAACTCGGCGGCATCGACGTCGGCGTCGGTGCCCATGCGCATGTCGAGCGGCGCGCCTTCGCGGAAGGTGAAGCCGCGGGTCGGGTCGTCGAACTGGTGCGAGGACACCCCGAGGTCGAGCAGTATGCCGTCAAAGCGCTCGGCATCGGCGAGACCGGCCGACGGAAGATCGGCATAGTTGCCCAGCAACGCGCGGAACTGCCCACTGCGTTCGAAGTCCACCAGGCGCTCGCGCGCAGCGGCCAGCGCGCGCGGGTCGCGGTCGACGCCGGTGACACGCATGCCACGCTCGAGCAGGGCGGCCGAATGGCCACCACCACCCAGGGTGCAGTCGAGGACGGTGTCGGCGTCGGCCAACAGCGTTTCCACTTCGGCCAGCAGGACGGGGACGTGGTAGGTCCCCGCGCGCCCTGAGGGGAGCGTACGGGCCGGGCTCACGCGCGGATGGGGCAAACGGTCTGGCGCGTCATGGCAGCAAAGGGGTGCCCGAACGAGGGCACGTCATGGGGCGTCGCGGAGGGTCATGTTAGCGGGGGGCGCAAGGCAGCGTCAAGCGAGGTTCAGGGGTGCGAAAATGTGCATTACCCGTTCCCGCCAACGGATGTGATCCGCGCGTGCTGCACCGCGTACATGGGCGAAAAACGAACCGGCCCGCCGTCGAGTGACGGCGGGCCGGCAGCGTGCACTGCGAAGGCTTACTTGCAAAAGGCCTTGATGACCTGATCGGCGTATGGATCGAGCTGAGCGACCTGCCCCATCAGCTGGCGCGTCACATCGGGTGAGAATGAACCACCACGAGGCAACAGGATCTGCGCTTCGACGAACATGTCCTTGGCCGCCTTGGCACCCGCACAATCCTTCGCTGCGGCCGCCGCCTGCACCTTGGCGTAGCCATACTGCACATACGTCGCGCCGAGCAGGAACTGCGCCTGCGCCTTGATGTCGGGCGTTGCAACCGATTCAGCGTACTTCAGCTGGTCGACGGCCACCTTGAAGTCATCTTCGCTCTTGCTGGCCCCCGCCTTGCGCGACGCTTCCTGCGCGGCGCCGAGCAACTGGCCGCGAAGCAGCGAGGAGGTATCTCCGGCAGCGATGGCGTCCTTGATAGCCGGCACAATGTCCTGACCGAGATCCTTCAGCGTAAGGATGCGAATGAGCGTGCCGTTTTCCACCGGCACCTTGTTCGCCACCGCCTTGTCCAGCGCCTCAAGGGCCTGCTGGTTCTGGCCGGCGCTGCGCAGCGACACGATCTGGTCGTA
The DNA here is from genome assembly GCF_002483225.1 of Gemmatimonas sp. UBA7669. Classification (NCBI taxonomy): domain Bacteria; kingdom Pseudomonadati; phylum Gemmatimonadota; class Gemmatimonadia; order Gemmatimonadales; family Gemmatimonadaceae; genus Gemmatimonas; species Gemmatimonas sp. UBA7669. The sequence continues at coordinate 107,030 of NZ_DLHL01000015.1, forward strand.
GACCAGCGAGGGCTGGTTGGGGAACTTGGCCAGACCCTGAGCCGCCGTCTCCGCCGCCTTCTGGTACTGGCTGTCGGCCTGATAGGCGCGCGAGGTGCGGATGAAGTACGTGGTGTCGGCAAACGAGGTGTCGAGCGCGATCAGCTCCTTGCCCTGCGCATGCGCCGCCGCATAGTCCTTGGTAGCCAGCAGGATGATCCAGCGCAGACGCAGCAGCTCGGAGTCACCCGGGTTGGCCTGCACGGCCTCGTCCACCACCGGGCGCGCCGCGGCCGGATTGGCGACCTTGGCCAGCGCTTCCACCACCGTCTTCTGGAGACGCGGGTTCTTCGGATCGGTAGACAGGAGACGCGTGAGCGTCACCACCACCGAGTCGCTCTGACCGGCCGCCTGGTAGGCGTCGGCGAGGATTTCGAGGCCGTAGCGGCTCTTGGGATCGTACTTCGTGATTTCCTGCGCCACCGCCATCTTTTCGGCAGCCGGTGCTTCCCGCGACACCAGCACGTTGGCCCAGCAAATGCGCGCCAGCGTGGCCTTGGGATAAGCGGCTACGCCTTCCTTTGCCGCCGCGATGGCCTCATCCCACTTCTGCTGACGGGCGGAGGCGATGCACTTCTTTTCGGCGTCGAGCTGCTTGCGGGCTTCCTTGAGCTCCACCGCCATGGCCTTGGAGGCGTCGCTGAAGTTCTTGGCTTCGAACACGCCGAGCGGCTGCACGAGCGAGTTGTCGCGGGCCAGCACCAGCGCCGCTTCGAGCCTCACACCCGATTCCGACTTGGTGGCCGACCCGGTGATGTACTCGTCGGCGCGCAGCAGCGAGGCCAGCGCCTTCTGGTCATGCGGCTCGAGCGCTTCCGTGGTGGGGAAACCCGAGGCTTCAAGCGTGGCGGTGAGGTCCTGCTTGGGCAGGACGTACACCTGCTTGAAGGGGAAGTCACTGGTCATGCGCGAACGCACCGCGTCCGCCGCCTGCACCCCCAGGCCCTTCTCCGCGGAGCGGAACACCGCGACCATGACGCGCGTCGCATTCGGATCGGGGACCCGATTGTACTGGGCCGACGCCACCGAAGGCAGCAACGTGCCTCCGAGAGCCAAACCGATTCCGGCGATCGCCTGGATATGCCGTGTCTTCAACGTCGTAACCTCCGCACCGGAAGCCGTGGGTCCCCGTCAACGGGGCTGGGACAACCCGCGGGCCGTGCGCAAGCCGGCGGGTCTGGGGGGGAAACTGCGAAACTGCGTTACCCAGTGACAGCCGGCAAGTGTGACGGATGCCATCGGGCCCTGCAGGTGGGACAACTGCGATGGGCGAAGAGGGACTCGAACCCCCGACCCCCTGTGTGTAAGACAGGTGCTCTAACCAACTGAGCTATTCGCCCGCGATACGAGCCACCCACCCACTCCGTTGATAAACGTACAAGATCCGTCGCCCCGGCGTTCCTGGTCGGGCGAAGATTTAACCGGATTGTCACGTTTCCCGGGGACGAGTCCCGGCTGAGCCCGGCTCCGGGTGGCGGGAGCGGGCGCGAAGTCGAACTGGGCGGTCAGCCCTTGAGAATGGCCAGCGGGATGAGCACCACGTAGCCCAGCACAAGCAGGATGGGCGCGATGGTTTCGCCCCCGCGGGCGAGGTCGGCATAGCCCAGCAGCAGCGAGGCAGCCGCCAGTCCCCACAACAGCAGGGCCTTGGAACGGGACTTTTCGATCGAGGTCATGCCGGAGGATATCGGGGCGAGGATGGCCCGGGCAAGGGTGCCACCGGCTCCGGGTCCGATTCCGGTTCGGCCTCAGGGTCCGATGTCACGCCTTCCGGTATGTCCAGCAGCGCCTGCAGGCTGCTCTCGCGCAAGGCGGCCTCCTGCGCGGCGTCGGCCGCCCGCATGGCCTCGAGACGCGCCCGGTCCCGTTTGCGCCGCTGCACCACCAACGGCACGAGGGCCAAAGACAACAGACCGACCACAGCCGAGACGTTGGTGACCAGTGCGAGCGCGCCGTAGCGCCGACGGGTCTGCGATTGCCAGTGCTTCTCGAAGGCCTCACCGGTCATGCCATAGCTGCTGCGCAGCGCCTTCTCGAAGGAGTTGGTGCTCTCCCACTCGACAAAGAAGCGCGCGAGACCGGCATCGCCTCCCAACTCGCGGAGTTCCGACACGATGCGATGCGCCATGGCATAGCTCCACGAGGCTTCCATGCCGCCGCCGCGGAAACCGTCTTCGAGCGCCTCGAAGCTGGGCAGCGTGCGCCACACCATGCCCAGTGTGGTCTCGAACACCTGCTCACGCGAGAACTCACCGGCGGCCACACTGGCATAGCCCTCGTCAAACCAGCGCGAGGGACGGGGCCCCAACTGCTCGTGCAGCGCGAGATGCGCCATTTCGTGTCGCAGCACGATCAGTGGATCGCCCGCGTCGGAACTGGCGTAACCGCCCTGCATGATGATGCGCTGCTGGTCAGGGAAGGCGATGGCCGCGCCCCACTCCGGCGCAAAGGGCCCGACCCACTGGCGAAAGGTGTCCGCGTCGGGCGCCACGGCAATGAGCACGCGGGCCGCGGATGGGCGCAGTCCGGGAAAGCGATCGTTGGCCACGGCTGACGCCATGAGCGCGCGGGCGAGGCGCTCATCGCGCCGCCCGGCCACCACCGTGAATCGCCCGTTGTCGAGTCGGATGCCCTGCGCGCCGGTCTCCGGTGCACCTTGCGCCACCGCTACCGATGCGCGCAGACCCGGGATGCTCTGCGCCCCAGACCCGAGCCACAGGGCCAGGACCACGCCCAAGACCGTCAGGTATCGACGAAGACGAGTTCCTGATTGGCCGACACGAGATCGAGAAGCGCTGCGCAGCGTTTGCCCCATGGACTGAACTTGTTGGCCGCGCTGCCGCTCTGCCATGCCTGCAGGGCGTCTGCGCGTCGCCCGCATTCCCAGTGCGTGCGTCCCAGCTCATACCACGCCTGCACGAGGTTGGGTCCCTTCTGCAGCGCCTGACGGAGCGTCAACGCGGCCGCGTCGTGTGCGCCCAGCGTGCGCTGGAGCTGCGCGCGGTAGAGGTGCGCATACAGCGCGGCCCGCCCGTCGCCCGAAGCCGCGGCCTGCTCGAGACAGCGATCGGCGTCGGTGAAATGCCCCTGTAGCGCCAGCCAGCGCCCCCAGACCATGACGGCCAGGGCATCGTCGGGGGCCTGTGCACGCGCCTGTTCCAACGGCGCGTGGGCGGCGTCAAGCTGGCCGTCATTGACGTAGGCCCAGGCCAGCAGCACCAGCGCCTCAACCTGCCCCGGCGCCAACGCCAGGGCCTTCTGCAGTGCGACGATGGCCTCGGGCACCTGCCCCAGCGACAGCAGGTTCCAACCCTTCTCCACGAAGGTGGACGCGCCGAGCAGGTCTACGCGCGCTGAGATGGGAGCGGCTGCGGTGGACGGCGCCTGCGCCGACGGCGATTGATCTGGGGCCACACTCGGCGTATTGGCGTTGAGCACCTTCCAGCGCTCGGCCAGCGCCTTCACCGCGTCCTTGGCCGACTGCGCGGCCAGCAGGGCGGCGTCGGCTTCGCGGAAGCAGGCGATGATGTCGTCCTTGAGCTGTGCGGTGCGGCGGGCCGCGTCCGCAGTTGACGTGTCATCGCCCGCTTGCCCGATGGCTTTCTCAATGGCATCAGCCACTTGAGCAAGCCTGGCCGACAGCGGCTGACCGCTGGCGTCCAGCCACTCCGGGCGCGGCGTGTTCGGTTGCGCGTCGCTCATTGGCTGCTCATGCGTGCGCCGTCTCCGCTGCGCGCAAGAGACGCGGCACATCGAGCACCCAACACGGTTCGTCGTCGCGCGGGAACTGCCCCACCACAAACGCCCAGGGCGCGTCGTCACCTGCACCGGCAACGCGCGCGGTTTCGATGGCGCGCACCTCGTAGACATGCGAGACATCGAGCAGCATGCGCGCGGCGCCATGGCGCAGCACGAGCGTGCGCGGCAGTGCCTGAGCGTGCGGATGCAGCGCACAGACCTCGTGTGCAGTGGCTCGTCGCTCGGGCAAAGTCAGCGTGGGCATGTGCGCTGCCGCGGCATGCGTGCTGGTTTGCTGACGGGGCACGACACGTTCCACCTGCTCTACGGGAAATGCCAGCAGGACGTTCTCAACGCGGCAGATGACAAACGTCGAACGCTCGACATCCGGCGTGCGACGACGGCGGGCATTGCCCACTGCCGTGCGAAACGGCGTGGACGTCTGCGATGGGCGTGAGTCCGCACTCGTTGCGACGGCACCGTGTGTTTCGACCTGACTCATGCGTCGTTCTCCGACGTTGTGCGCGGTGCAGTAAAGGGCGTTTGCGTTTGCATTTGCGTTTGCGCTTGCGTTTGCGCCACCACCTGTGCAATGGCCGTCACAAGATCAGCAAGCGGCACCCCACCCGACAAACCCGCAGCGCGGCGCGCGGCCTCCGGCATACCGGGAATGATGCACGTGGCGGCGTCCTGTACCATGACTGGTGCCCCCGCTTCCTGCATCGCAGCGAGGCCCTGTGCGCCGTCACGTCCCATGCCCGTCATCACCACGCCCAGCGCCTGCGGCCCAAACACTTCGGCCACCGATCCGAACAGGTAGTCGGCCGCGGGACGCACCCCCCAGAGCGGCGCGTCGTCATGCAGCGCCACCCGCGGCTGCTCGCGCGGACCGCGCACGCGCAGATGCCACCCGCCGGGCGCGATGTACACATGCCCCGCCCGCAGCGGCTCGTCGGCCACCGCCTCAGCCACCCGCAGCCGCGACGCGGCGCCCAAGCGCTGCGCAAAGCTGGCCGTGAAGCCGGCCGGCATGTGCTGCACCACCACCACCGCCACGTCGCTCCAGTTGGGCAATTGCGGAATGACGCGAGCCAGTGCCGCCGGACCGCCCGTGGATGCCGCAATGGCCACCACCAGGCGCGGCGCCTGCCCGGACGCACCGCCCGTTGCCCTGTGCGCCGTAGCCACTGCCGACGCCAGCTGCGGCAACGGCGACGACATGACGGTTGACCGGCGTGTGTCAGGCTGAGACGGCCGCCACTGCGCATGCGCGGCCCCACGCAGGGCCTGCAGCAGCTGATCGCGCACCAGATCGAGATCGAGGCTGATGGCGCCGGACGGCTTGCGCACAAAATCCACCGCACCGGCTTCGAGCGCCCGCAGCGTGGCGTCGATGCCGCCGTGTGTGGTACCGGCGCTGAGCATCACCACCGGACGCGGCGCCTCGCGCATGATCTGGGTGAGCGCACTGAGCCCGTCGAGGCCCGGCATGTCCACGTCGAGCGTGATGAGATCGGGGTTGAGCGTCTGCACCTGCCGGAGTGCATCGTGCCCGTCGCGCGCGGTGCCCACCACCTCGAACTCACCGCTCGATTGCACGACATCGCTCACCAGACGGCGCATGAAGGCGCTGTCGTCCACCACCAGCACACGCCGGCGTGCCGTGACGGGTGCGCCGGGCACCGCGTGCCCGTCCGATGCCGCGATGCGCTCAGAGGATGACATGCGGCCCTCGCACCGTGCGCACATCGACTCGGCCCGTGCGCACATCGAAGAACACCGAACGTCCGAAGTCACCACCCACGGCCTCACCCACGATGGGCAGATCAGCGGCCGCACAGGCCGCACGCGCCGCTTGCACGTTGCGAATGCCAAGCCCCGACGAGCCAGGGGCCAGCAGCGGCGCAAACATCGAGGCCCCACCAACGAGCCGCGCACGGATTTCCGAGCTGGCGCCCAGCGCCCGCATGCGGGTGAGCATTTCAGGCACGGCCAGTGACGGCACCTTGCCCGCCTTGGGCGCGCCGGCGGTCAGCGCGAGATGCGGCAGCAGCACATGCGCCAAACCGCCCACGCAGCACTCGGCGTCGTGCAGCACGATGGCCACGCAGGACCCCAGCCCGACGGTGAACAGCGTCAGGTCTCCGGCCCCCACGGCAAGGTCGGCAATGCCCACGGATTTCTGCGTCACGGCACCGACGGCACGGCCCCCACGGGGGTCGCTCCATCGGTCGGCGTCGACACAGTCACAGGGTCAGCCGGAGGCGTGAGCGCAGCGAGGTTGGCGCGCACGATGCGATGCTCCGGATCGAATTGCAGGGCACTCTCCCAGGCCACGCGGGCGGCCACCAGGTCACCGCGGCGGTAGTGGATGTTGCCCAGCTTGAGATACACGTCGGGGCCATGCGACGGCGCCAGACGGATCACACGGGACAGCGCGTCGAAGGCTTCGTCGTAGCGCTGCGCCCGATACAGATAGTCCCCGAGGTTCTTGTGCAGCTGCGGCAGCGACGCATCGGTGAGCAACGCGTGCTCGAGTGTGCGCGAGGCCCCCTCGTACTGTCCGCGCCGCTCCTGCACCACAGCCAGATTGTTGTGCAACACGACGGCCTGCGGGTAGTACTGCAGCCCTTCCTCCAACAAGGCCACTGCACGTTGCGTGTCCCCCCCCACCGCCGCGGCAAGGGCTGCGGCGTGATACCACGCCGCCGATGGTTGGCGCGCACCAAACTGGGCACGCGCCGTTGACAGCGCTTCTTCGGCCGCCACCAACTGCCCGGCCTCGAGCGCCAGTGTGGCCTGCAGCAGCGCCATGCGCGGATCGGGCGTCACACCGCCGCGCAGCGCCGCCTGATGCGCGGCCTCGAGCGTTGCGGACGCCTGCGCAAGCTTGCCACACTGTGCTTCGGCAAACGCCAGGTTGTGCAGCACACTGGGCGGCGCGTCAGCGGCTGCGGCGGCCTGCGCAAACGTGGCCTGTGCCTCCGCCCATGCCCCCCGACGTGCCTGGACCAGGCCGAGGTGGAAGCGTGCCACCCCGTCGGCCTCACGCAATTCCAGGACGCGTTGAAACTCACGCTCCGCCTCAGCCAGCATGCCCGTGCGATAAAACGCGATGCCGAGGTTGCGATGCTCCGCCACACGGCTTTCCGGGGGCGGCTGGCGCCGGGTGGCGCTGCGTCCCACGCGCTGCACATAGCCGGCGCTGATGAGCCCATACAGCGCCTTGCCGACATCAAACTCGCTGAGGCCACTGCGCTCCACCACGGCGTGCACATCGATCGTGCCGTCGAGCAGCGGAATGATACGTTCCTGCGACGTGCTGAGCGGCACCTCGATGCCCTGCAGCCGTGCGATATCCACCTCGAAAATGAGATCGAGGCTGGGCAGCTTCTTTTCGATCTGCGACCACTCGTCCACTCGCCGCGCGCCTTCGAGCAGCAGCGTGTCGGCGCTGATGGACAGGAGTGGGGTGTCGGGCGCCGGGTCTTCGTCTGGCTCGAAGGTGAAGGTGCCCTGCGTCCAGGTGAAGAGGTGATAGACCGCCTCTTCCACCTGAAAGCGGAACTCCGACAACACGAGGTCGCGCTCGATGTCCCCGCCCTGCAGCAGCGCCTTGGCCAGAGCGTGATCGTCGTGCGCCGGCAACTGCGCGGCCTGGCGGGCGAGCTCGTCGGCCGCCAGCGCGCCAAGGCGCACGAGACGATCACCGAGTCGGTCGCGGCCGTTCACCAGCGCCGCGTGTACCACGCGGCCTTCGGCGAAGTGCACCGTGCCGAAGCTGCCCTCACGCGCGATGCTGAGGCAGCCGGTCTTCTGTCCGAGTGCCAGCAACTGCAGCACGTCGGCGAGACTGGCTTCGCTGAGATTGCCACGAATGGCCATCAGCCGCGCGCCTCCACAGGTGTCGACACCACCGAGCGCGCCATCACCGGTACTCCTCGATGAGGCGGCCGCTCAGCTCCGGCCAATCCCACACCGTCTTCTCTCGATCGAGGAAGAAACGATCGGGCTCCCCTGGTGCGCGCGCGACCAGATGCTCGAGACGCGGCCGCTCACGCGCCGGTAGCGTGACCACGAGGCCGCCCTCAAAACGCGAGCGCAGCCTGTCGGCCAGCCCGGTCAGGGCCCGCGGCGCACGCTGCGAGGTGAGCACCAGCTGCGCGCCCTGCGACATGAGCTGATTGAAGAGATGGAAGAGCTCGTCCTGCGTGCGCTCCTTGCCCTCAAGCAGGTGGATGTCGTCGAGAATGAACACATCGGCGCTGCGGTAGCGCGCACGCCAGCGCTCGGTGCCGCCCTCCTGCATGGCGGCAATCAGCTCTTCGACAAACAGCGAAGCTGACAGGCAAGCCACGCGCTTGCCCGCCCAGCGCTCGCGCATGGCATTGCCAATGGCATGGGCCACATGTGACTTGCCACTGCCCGCCGGCCCGTGCACCAGCAGCGGATTGTACCGCACGCCAGGTTCCGCAATGACGGCATCCACGGCCTTGAGCGCCAACTGTGACTCGGGCGTGCTGTCGAGGGCCGCGCGTGTGAACGCCGGTGACGGACCAGGCAGCGGCTGCGCCGTCTCGATGACACGCTGAAGCAACTGTTCCGCCGCGGCAATGGCCTCCACATTGCGGAAGGCCTCGTGACCCGCCCACGACGGGTCCACCGCGGCGGCCTGGGCCTCCAGCGCCCGCAGGTGCTCTACCGCGGCCGCATACGCGCGCAGCAGGCCATCCACGTCGGGAGCCTGCGTGAGATTGAGGGCGCGCTCGAGCACCGACACCCGCCAGCCTTCCGGCCGATAGCGCGCGATGGCATCACCGAGCTGAATGCGCCAGGGTTCGACGCGCGTCTCCACCTCCTGCAGCACGTCGGCCAGAAAGCCTTCGTAGTCCGTGCCGGCCGGGATGATGGCTTCAATGCGTTCGGGGGCAGTGGTGGGCGCACGCTCACCCAGCACAGCCCGCACATCGCCCACCGACACGGGCGTGCCCTCCAGCTGCTGATAGGCACTCAGCTTGTTGAGTGCGCCCTTGAGCTCGCGCACATTGCCGAAGGGCATGCGCGCCACGGCGTCGAGCACACCGTCGGCAAAGCTCACCGAGCGATCCTGCGACACGTTGCGCAGAATGGCGAGTCGCATTTCGAAGTCGGGCGCGCCCACATCGACCACCAGCCCACCGGCCAGTCGCGAGAGCAGCCGTTCATCGACATCGGGGATATCGGCGGGCTGACGGTCGCTGGTGAGCACCAGCTGCTGACCGCCCTGGAGCAGCACATTCAACAGGCGCAGCAGCTCGGTCTGCGTTTCACGCTGTCCGGTGAGAAACTGGATATCGTCAATGACCAGCAAGTCCACCTGCTGATGATCGACGAGAAACTGGTGCGGCTGTCCACTCGCGATGGCGCGATGCAACGTGGACGCCAGTTCGTCGCCCGAGGTAAAGCGCACGCGCAGATCGGGACGATGCTCGCGCGCGCGGTGAGCAATGGCACCGACCAGATGTGTCTTGCCGAGGCCCGATCCACCATACACCACGAGTGGGTTGTAGGCCTGACCCGGCGCGTCGGCCACGGCGCGTGCCGCGGCATGCGCGAGCTTGTTGGACGCGCCCACCACGAAGGTGTCAAAACGCAGGGCGCGGTCCACCGATTCGCTGGCCGGGGTGTTCACCGCGGCGTCTCCATCACCAGTCATCAGGCGGCACGCGACGAAGATCCGCCGCCCTCTTCTGCGCCCAGTCGCTTCATGACCCGCGTCCCCAATGCCCGCAGCGTGTCGAACACACCGGTGCCCTGCGTGGCGTCCGCACCAAACTCCGGCACGCCGCGAAAGTTGAGGGCCGCCGACAGCTCGTCCACACTCGCGACCAGCGAAGCCGGCAGGTCCTGCTTGTTGTACTGCAGCACGATGGGTAGCGCGCGCGCATCCACGCCATGCTCGGCCAGATTGGCGTGCATGTCCTGAAGGCTCTCGATATTGTCGTCCCAGCGGCTGCGTTGGCTGTCGGCCACGAACACGATGCCGTCAGCGCCCTGCAGCACGAGCTGCCGGATGGCCTTGTAGTACGGCTGGCCGGGCACGGTGTACAGCTGGAAGCGCACGTGATACGCGCCCACGGTGCCCAGGTCCACCGGCAGGTAGTCGAAGAACAACGTCCGATCACGGCGCGTGGCCAGGGACGTGAGCGAGCCCACCTGCTCCGACGGCAGGGCGTCGTGCAGATACATGAGATTGGTGGTCTTGCCGGACCGACCCGGTCCGTAGTACACCAACTTGCAGGTGATCAGGCGCGTGGCGTGATCAACGATGGGCATGTGCGCCTTCCTCGGCTTCCGTCAACAGCAAGGCAAAACGAGACGCAACGGCAATCAACTCGCGCAAGCGGTCTGCCGCGTCCGACGATGTCGCAAACGGCAGCGCCTGCTGCCAGACCGCGAGGGCACCGGACAGATCACCGGCCCGTGCGCGGTCTGCGCCAAGCCGGAGCGCGTCCTCTTCAAGTGACGGTCCGGACGGCTGGGGCGCAACGACGGGCGCGGGCGTCATCAGTCCCGCCTGCAGCGGATCAAAAACGGTATCGAACGCCGCGTCGTCGTCCCCGCCCGAGGTCTCAGGAATCCACAGATCGCCTGGCGGCGCAATGGCCAGCTGCGCTGGCGGCGTGGGATTGCGGCGCGGGGCCACCTGGGCGTCGTGCAGCGTGAGCACCCCGGCCGCGATCAGGTCATGCACCATCTCCGCCACGTCCACCAGCGGGCGGCCGGTCGACGCGGCCAGGGCCACCAGATCCTGCGCGCCGTCAATGCGCGTGAGCAACTCCCACTGCGCGGGGGACAGGCGCAACAAGGGCAGTTGCTGCGTCTCGCCTTCCACGAAGGCGGGCACCACATGCGCATGCGGGACACGGGCGTCAATGCGCGACCAGACTTCCGCGCGCAGCGTGGCCTCCATGAGCAGCGGCTCGATGGGCAGCCGCAACACCGACGCGTGGCTCTCGTCTTCACCCGGTGCAAAGCGGAAGCTGCCGTCGCGCCACGCCAGCACGTCGAGCACCGCGTCTTCCACGGCGTGCGCATCCTCCTGGCGGCGGTGCGGATGCGCTGCGCGGTCGAGACCATGCACGGGTCCCACCACGGCGTCGATGATGAGGCCCTGACGAAAGACCACCTGGCCCCGCCGCCCCTGCAACGGGGCGTCCACGTGCAGGACGCCATGCTTGCGACCGAGCGCGAGCAATTGCAGCACTTCGGTGAGACTGAGATCGCGGAGCTGTCCTTCGAGCGCCATGCTGGCCTCAGCTCGCGCGCTGTGCGGACGACAGGGCCGCAGCCCGCGACAGCGCTTCCTGCGCCCGCGTGCTCCACGGCGCGGCGTCATCACGCGCCGCAAGGGCCTGCCAGCGGGTAAAGGCGTCGCGCCAGCGGGCCTGATCGGCCAGCAGCACCGCGTCAAACCACCAGGCCCCTGCCCGATCGGGCTCGTGACGCAGCAATCGATCCACCGCCACGCGGGCGTCGCTCATGCGTTCCTCGGCCACCAACACGTCGGTGAGCTGCTCCAGCGCGGCCAGGTCGGTCGGAACGCGCTGCAACTGCGCCACGAGCAGTCGACGCGACTCCTCCAGACGTCCGGCGTCGCGATGCACCAGCGCCAACTCACAGATGGCGTCACGCCAGGTTGGCGCCGTGGCCAGTGCGGCCACCAGCTCGAGACGCGCGGCCAGCAGGTCACCGCGTTCGCGCAGTACGCGCGCAATGGCCACGCGCGGTGTGGGGCGCGTGGGGTCGAGCGCCAACGCGCGGCGGTACGCGCCAAGGGCAATGGCGGCATCGCCCAAGCGCGAGGCCAGATCGCCCGCATAGTGCAGCAGCGCGGCGCTGTCGCAATCCTGGCCGAGCACGCGCAGCAGAGCCGCACGCGCAGCGCTGTCCGAGTGGCCCAGCAACGCCGCCGCCTGCAGTGTGAGCAGTTCGGCATCATGCGGCGCTGCGGGCAGGAGACGCTGCAGCAGCGGTAGCGCCTCCTCGGCGCGTCCGAGCAGACACAGGGTGCGCGCTTCGCCGCGCAAGGCGCGGTGCCGTGCGTGGCGCACCGCCTGCGCCACCGTGTCGTCGGCGGCGACCCCGGGCTGTGCGGCATCAGGATTGGCATCCGGATTGGCATCCGGATTGGCATCCGCATTGGTATCGGCCTCACCGCCCAACAGCAGCTCATGCGCCGAGCGATAGCGTTCCACGGCCTCACCATGCAAACCACGCTCCGCAAACGCGTCGGCCTGCTCGCACCAATCAATGGCGCGCGCGACCGGCGACTTGGGAGCGGCGTGCCGCGGTTGTTCGGGCAGCCAGTCCTCCACCTGCGAGGCATCAAAGGTCACGCCTTCCAGCGGGACACCGCTGCCAAGCGCGAGGAGGTCAAGCGGCCCCACCGCATCCGGGCACTCCAGCTGCAGCGCCACCGTCACGGCCAGACGCAGTGGACGACGCACACTCGCCAGGCCAAGCGCCCCCTCGGTTTCCCGCGCGGCGCCTTCATCATCACCAAGCGAGGCCAGCACCTCGGCCAGCACATAGCGCGCTTCCGCATGCGTCGGGCGATGTTCGATGGCCTGCACCAGAGCATCACGCGCGTCTTCGGGCCTTCCCACCTGTCGCAGCACGACGCCCAGCACATGCCAGGCCTCTGCCTCACGCGGATGAAACGCCACCACTTCACGCAGCAGCGTCAGTGCTTCGTAGGCCTCACCATGCAGCACCGCCCATCGCGCCAGATTGACGCGGGCCAGGACGAGCGTGGGGTCGAGCTCCGTGGCACGCAGCAGGGCTTCACGAGCTGCCTGCGCATCACCGCGGTCGGCCAGCGCCACGCCAAGGTTGTTGTAGGCCAAAGCGTGGCGCGGATCGAGACGCAGCGCGCGGCGATAGCTCTCGGCGGCGGCTTCCACGTTGCCACCCTGATGCAGCGCCACGCCGCGCTCGTTCCACAAGCGCGCCGATTCTGTACGCTCGAGCAGCTGGTCGTAGCGTTGCTGCGCTTCGGCCGACAGTCCGTCAAGCAAGTCCAGCTCGGCCAGCGCATGCTGCACCAGTTGCGCGTCCTCGCCCTGTTCGAGTGCGCGCTCGAATTCGCGACGGGCTTCTCGGAAATAGCCGCGCTGACGAAAGGCGAGGCCCAGACCATGCCGCGCCAGCGCGCCATCGCCCTCCACCTGCATGACCGCCTGCATCACCGGCTCCTGCGACGAGCCGTCGAGCAGCAGATCACCCTGCACGGTTTCGAGTCGTGGATCGAGCCGGGCGGCCGTACGTGCGGCCATCAGGGCCGCCTCATGCCGACCCATGTCCCCGAGCACGAATCCACGCAACAGGTGCGCCTCTGCATGCTCAGCGGACTCAGTCAACAGCTCATCGAGCACGTGCAGCGCCTGTTCGTTCTGGCCCCGCTGATACAACACTTCGGCCAGATGGAGGCGGGCGTCACCGACGGCCTGCGCATTCACCGCGCGCTCAAACCAGCGCTGCGCGCGCCGCAAATCACCGACGCGCTGCTCGATCAGTCCGCGCTCGAACAGGGCGGCCGCGTCGTCCGGATCTTCGGCAATCAGCGCGTCGAGTTCGCGGGTGGCCTCTTCCACACGGCCAATGAGACGCAGCAGCCGCGCGTGTTCACGCAGTGCGTCCCGATCGTCCGGATCGGTTGCCACGCGGGCCGTGAGCGCCTCGAGTCGCGCATCGCAGGCCCCGGGCTGACGCGCGGCCACCTCCAGATTGCGCGACGCCGTGCGCATGCGCGGGTCGATGGCCAAGGCGCGCAGAAAGGCCTCCACGGACTCCGCATGCAGGCCGCGCGTGTGGTAAAGGACGCCCAGATTGTTGAACGCGCCCGGATCGTTGGGATCGACCCGGGACATCATGCCGCGCAACACGTCCAGGTCGCGGCCGGATCCGGCTGCTGGTGACATCGGCGCGAGGGCGGCCGGTCAGGCCAGACGCAGTGCGCGCAGCAGGACCTGCAGCGAGGCCGGGTCGGGCAGCAGCAGGAAGAAGCCCCGCAGCGTCTGGTTGTTGTCCCGCACCACGAACTCACTCTCCACGCAGAGAATGGCGTCCGGGTCCGCGCTGAACTCGCCAAACGCGCTGGTGAGGACCGCTACCGACATGTCGACGACCAGCGTGGGCGGCGAAGGCAGCAGCAGCATGCCAAGGAAATCACTGAGCGCGTTCATGTACGCACCACTCAGGATATTGCCGGTTTCCTTGATGGCCGAGGTCTCGAGTTCGCTGAAGGCCACGGACGAGCCAATGGGTCGGCGCAGCATGAGTTCCGCGAGGCGCAGCACGGTGGGCTTGGGAAACACCAGCAGCGTGCGACCGGTGAGATCGCCGAGCATGTGCATGAGCACCGCGGCCACGGGTTCCTCGTCCGGCGCAAATTGCGCCGGCAGTTCTTCCACACTGGCCACACTGATGGCCGGCACCTTGATCATGATGGTGCTGCCCGTCATTTGCGACAATGCGGTGGCCGCATGGCCCGCCCCGATGTTGGCGGTCTCGCGCAACGCATCGAGTTGGATGTTCTTGAGCGACTGAATTGCGGCCATCGGGGCACCACCCTCACTTCACACGTCGGAGATCAGCCGGATCGGGGCCAATGGCGTGCCGGACTTCACACCACCCCCGTCACATCAACGATCAAGGCAGGGCTCCCGTCACCAAGCACCGTGGCCCCGCTGAACCAGGGGGCCGCCCCGCGCACCCGCTCCAGCGGCTTGACCACGATGTCCTGCTGGGCCAGCAGCGCATCCACCAGCAACGCCGCCCGACGTCCGCCCCACTCGGCCACCACCACATGTCGCTCCGAATCCGGGGTGCCTGCGCGCTCGCCCTCCGCCCGCTGCAGCCCGAACACCTCCTCCAGGGCCACCAGCGGAATGCGTTCGTCCCGCAGCGAAATGGCCTGGGCTCCCGGCGCCGCCAGTTCGTCGTGCCAGACCAGTGCTTCTTCCACCTGGGCCGCGGGCAGCGCAAAGGTCTCTCCGGCCACCTGCACCAGCAGGGCGCGGGTGATGGCCAACGAGGCCGGCAGGCGCATGGTGATGAGCGTGCCCACGCCGGCAATCGTTTCGAGCTCCAACTGCCCGCCCAGCGCCCGCACGCGCGTGTTGACGACGTCGACACCCACCCCACGTCCCGAAACGCGCGATACGTTGCTCGCAGTGGAGAAACCCGGATGCGCGATGAGTTCCAGCAGCGCGTCATCATCGAGTGGCGCGGCACCGGGCGCCGCCTGCGCCGCGTCGAGCAGCCCAAGCGCCTGCGCGCGTCGCCGCACGGCCTCCCGATCGATGCCTCGACCATCGTCCTGCACCTGCACCACCACCGTCGCGCGGTCACGCGCGGCGCGCACGATCAACTCGCCGGACGCCGGCTTGCCTGCGGCCACCCGCGTGGTGTTGTCTTCGAGCCCATGATCGATGGCGTTGCGCAGGAGATGCAGCAAGGGATCGACGAGGGCATCGAGCAGTGAGCGATCCACCGCCAGGTCCCGGCCCTCCATCACAAAGCGCACGTCCTTGCCCAGATCGCGCGCCATGTCGCGCACCACACGCGGAAAGCGATCGAACACCTGCGCCATGGGCAGCAGACGAGCCTGCAGCACCTCGTCCTGCAACACCGACACGAGCCGCGCGGTATCACGTGCCGCACGCTGGGTTTCGCGGTCGGGATGCTCACTCGCTTCCACGGCGCGCAGCAACCGGTCGCGCGTGATGACCAGCTCCCCCACAAGATCGAGCAGTGAATCGAGCCGACGCGCATCCACACGCACAAACGCCGACGGGCCATCGAGCGCGAGGCCCGTGCTGTCCCCCCGTGCGCCGTCGCCGGACAGACCGCCCGCTGCGAGGTCGGCCGCGCGCGCGCTGGTGTCCGCAACCGGAACAGTGGCTGCACGCGCCGCCGCCGGCTGGCGTACCGTCACCTGGGCAACATCACCCGCCGAATGCACCGCCTTCGCGATGTTGTCATCGTCAGCGCCCGTGATGAGCATGACGCGAAACTGTCCGTCGAACTGCTCACTCGTCCACTGCGCCTGCTCGGGATACGTGCTGCGTACCAGACCCACCTGCTGCAGACGCGAAAGCACGAGCAGAGCGCGCACCCCCTTCAGCGGGCAATCCGCCGTGAGGCGCACATCGACGTGACGCAGGTTCGTGTGCTGCGGCGTCTCTTCGTCGGCTCGGCCCCATGTCTCCGTGGCGTTGCTCTCCAGGGCACCGCTGCCAGCACGGGCCATCGGAAAGAGATCGGCGGCTTCTCCATCACCATTCGTGTCAGCCTGCGGGTGCCGACGCGGCTGGCCCAGAGAGGCGTCGAGTCGCGCCATCAGCTGCGCGGCGCGTTGTGACGTGTCGGCCTCGCCGGACGACCTGCCCGGCAGTTCTGCAGTACTGTCCGTGGCGTCGGCAATGGCCTGACGCAGCAGCGCGGTTCCGTCAAAGAGCAGTTCAAGCACCGTCGACGACAGGGCTTCGCTTCCCTCGCGCAGTGGCTCACAGCGACTCTCGAGCGCGTGCGCGAGCTGCTCGACGAGTTCGTGTCCCATGGCGCCCGCCATGCCCTTGATCGAATGCATGGCGCGGAACACCGCAGCCAGCGGGGCATCCACAGTCGCGGCATCGACGGCACCACGCGCGCCAAGGCGCTGCTCGAGATCGAGCAGCGCCTCGTCTATCTCCGCGAGATGTTCCCGCGATTCCGCCGCGAACAGCGCGGCATACCGCGCAGCATCCACGGCGCGTTGATCAGGCCGCGAGGACGCGATTCACCGCTTCCAGCACCCGACTGGGCTGAAACGGCTTGACCACAAAATCCTTGGCGCCGGCCTGAATGGCTTCCACCACCAGCGCCTGCTGTCCCATCGCGCTGCACATGAGAATGCGCGCGGCCGGATCATGCTTCGTGATTTCCCGCACGGCATCGATGCCGCCCATGTCCGGCATGACAATGTCCATGGTGACGAGGTCGGGGCGGAGGTGCTTGTACTTCTCCACCGCCTGCACGCCGGTCTCCGCTTCCCCGACAATCTGGAAGCCCGCCTGCGTGAGAATGTCTCCCACCATCGTGCGCATGAAAATCGCGTCGTCGCAGATGAGTACCGTGCGGCTCACCGTTCCCTCTCCTCGGCTGAATGCAGATGCCGCGCGCACCAGGCCACGGCGTCGAACGGCTGAATGGCGCGCGGGTGATCGGCGTTGTCCGCCTCCACCTCCGACACACCGTCCACGCTGTCCACGGCAATCCCGATCGGCCGGGTGCCATACGCGAGCAGGACGATTGAACCGGCCGAGACGGCACGGGGACCGGCAGATGCGGCGGCCACATCCATGCCGTCTGTGTGACAGCCGGCGTCCAGGACGGTGACGATGGCCCCGCGCACATTCACGATGCCGGCGTGCACCGGCGGCGTCCCCGGCACGCGGCGAAGGCCCTGCGCCCGCAAGACTTCGCGCACCTGCGCGATGGGAATGCCGCGCCGGATCCCGCTCACACGCACCACCAACCACTCCGGACGTGTTTCGTCATCCGAGTGGTCGTGAGGCAGTTCAGCCGGTCTGGCCGTCCTGGAGTTGGTAGAAGCCGAAGACATCGAGCGGGTCGTGAGTGGACGCGAGCTCCGGCATGCCGCTCAACACC
Organism: Gemmatimonas sp. UBA7669; assembly: GCF_002483225.1. NCBI lineage: Bacteria > Pseudomonadati > Gemmatimonadota > Gemmatimonadia > Gemmatimonadales > Gemmatimonadaceae > Gemmatimonas > Gemmatimonas sp. UBA7669. The sequence continues at coordinate 124,502 of NZ_DLHL01000015.1, forward strand.
GCCAGCGACTGGCGGAGATCGGGCGGAAGGGGCGAGCGCAAGTCGACCACCTCACCCGAGACCGGATGCACGAAGCGCAACCAGGCAGCATGCAGGAAATGACGCCGTGGCGGCAGGGCGGCCAGCTTGCGCCCGCCGCCTCCGCCGTAGGTGTCATCACCGATCACCGGATGCCCCACACTCGCCAGATGCACACGAATCTGATGCGTGCGTCCCGAGTGCAGGTGCGCACGCAGCAGGTCCACACTGTCGAAGCGGGCCAGCCGCACAAAGTCGGTGCGTGCCGCCTTGCCCCCTTGGACGATTGCCATGCGCGTTCGGTCTCGCGGATCGCGCGCCAGCGGCTGGTCCACCGTCAGGGTGTCCGCATGCAGGTGCCCCCAACACACGGCCACGTAGCGACGGGTGACGCGACGGGCCGCCAGCGCCGAACTGAGTACGCGGTGCGACGCGTCGGTCTTGGCCACCACGAGAAGGCCCGAGGTGTCCTTGTCGAGACGGTGCACGAGGCCCGCCCGATCTTCGCCGCCGCCCTCGGCCAGCGGCTCACCGCGGCCCATGAGCGCATTCACCAGCGTGCCGGTCCAGTTGCCCGGCGCCGGATGCACCACCATGCCGGCGGGCTTGTCCACCACCAACAGGTGATCATCCTCAAATACGATGTCGAGCGGGATCTGCTCCGGCACGATGTCACGGCCCGGAGGGGGCGGCACGGTGACTTCCACGCGGTCACCCACCTCACCGCGGTACGACGCCTTCTCGTGCCGCCCATTCACCACGACGTGATCCGTCGCAATGAGCGTGGCCGCCTGCGTGCGCGAGAGATCCCCATGCCGCGCCACCAGCAGGTCGAGTCGCTCGCCCGCCTGCTCCACCACAAACGCGAATCGACGCGCGAGCGCTTGTGCGGCTGAACCCGTCGGCGAATCAGGACTGGCCATGGCCAGCGTCACCGGCTTCAGCGGACGGCGACGGTGCACTCCCCCGTTCGGCGATGCCCTGCGGCCCCACGCCTTGCGGCCCCACGCCTTGCTGCCCCACGTCCTGCTGCGCGATGTCCTGTTGCCACAGCGCAATCACCAGACAGACAGCGCCGATGGTCACACAGGTGTCGGCCACATTGAAGGTCCAGAAGCGCACCGTGCCGACGCCGATGTCGATGAAGTCCACGACGCCCTCACGCAGTCGCACACGATCGAGCAGGTTGCCGATTGCTCCACCCACCACCACCGGTACACCAAACGCCGCCAGCCGCGACATGCGTGTGAGGTCGGCCGTGGCACGCAGCAGCACCACGACGATCACCACACTCAAGACCGCAAAAATCCAGCGCGAGCCGGGACCGAGGTGCATGCCGAAGGCAGCCCCCGGATTGTAGGCCAGCGTGAAGCGCACCACATCGCCGATAATGCGGTGCGGCATGTGCCGTGGCACCAGATGCTCGACGGCCAGCGCCTTGGTGACGAAGTCCGCCGCCACACAGACAGCCACGATGAGCCAGAAGCGCAGCGTGGTCGATGCCACGGGCGCGTCGTTCAACACCGCCGACGCGGCGGCAGCACGGGGATTCGGCTTCACGACGCGCCCGTCGTCGACGATGAAGCCTTTTGCTCGGCTTGCTGCTGCGCCTGCAGCGCTTCGGCCCGACGTTCTTCCTGCCACAGCACCCAGGCCAGCAGAATCGCGCCGGTGCTCACGGCCATGTCGGCCACATTGAACGTGGGCCAGCGATGCGCGCCAACGCCGACGTCAATGAAATCCACCACGCCCAACTCCGAGCGCATGCGATCGATGACGTTGCCCACCGCGCCCGACGCCACCAGGGCGACGGCCAGCACCTTGGGCACCTCGTCGTCCGTGGCGCTGCGATACAGGCGCCACAGCACGAACAGCGCCACCACCGTGAGCGCCATGAACAGCCAGCGCGAATACGGCCCGAGATGCAGTCCGAACGCGGCACCCGGATTGTACACCAGCGCAAAGCGCACCCAGTCCCCGATAACGGGACGGGCCGCGCCGGCAGTGACCATCGTTGCGACGGCCACCGCCTTCGTGATGAAGTCGACGATGACGACGACGAGGAAGACGGGTACCGCGATGATCGCCTTCACGTCAGCTCTTCTTCGAGTCTTCCTCGCGCTGCTTGCAGGCGATGCAATAGCGCGCGTTCGGCAGCGCATCGAGGCGCTCGAACGCGATGTCTTCGCCACACTGGTGGCACTTGCCGAAGGTCTCCGGCGCCTTGTACAGCCGCCGCAGCGCCTGATCGATGTGCCACAGGAAGCGCCCTTCCTTTGACGCAAACAGGAAGGCCTTCTCGCGCTCCATCGCGTCGGTGCCCTGGTCGGCCATATGGAAGGAGTACGCGCTGCTGTCGCCCTCGGAGGCCTCGCCGTTGGGGCCCAGCGTATCGCTGTGATGGCCGAGTTCCTTGAGTACACGCTTGCGCTCTTCGAGCAGCCGCTTCTCGAAATACTGCAGCTGCTTCTTGGGCATCGGCTTCGACTTCTTCGCGTCCTTGGCGGGCGCGGCTTTCGACTCGGCCATCACGACCCTTCCTTGGTAAGCGCCAGACGCACCGTCCGTCCATCGACGTCGGCCGACTGCAGCGCGGTCCACATGCCGCCGTTCCCCTCGGTCGGGAACGGTGTTCCTGCTTCCTCGCCAAGCAGCAATCGCGCGGCAAGGACCTCACCAGCGATATGCGTCCGATGAGACGCCACCGCCGCCAGCACGTCGTCGTCTCCACCCACCGCGAGCGCGATGCGGTCGCTGACCTCGAGCCCGCTTTCCTTGCGGAGTCGCTGCACACGACTGATCACTTCCCGCGCCAAACCTTCGGCCCGAAGCTCCGGGGTGATGGTCGGATCGAGCGCCACCCCGTAACCCTGGTGCTCCTGCACCACGGCCGCGCCGGAGGCGCGCCGGATGATGGCGACGTCGTCCGGCGCAATCAAGCGCTGGACGCCGTCCACCTCGATGGTTACGTCCTGCCCCGCCGCCAACTGCCGCAGCAGGTCGGCCGCCATGGTGCCCACCGCCGCCGCCACTGCCGGCGTTTCCTTCCCGAACTTCTTGCCCAGCGTCCGGAAGTTCGCCTTGGCCTCCAGCGACACCAGGTTGTCGGTGGACGTGACAAACTCCACCCGCTTCACGTTGAGCTCGGCCGCCAGCAACTCACCCAGGGTGGCGGTCAGATCCACGGCGCCCGGCACCACGCACTGCATGGACGGCAGCGGTTGCCGCACCTTCACGTCCGCGACGTCGCGCGCGGCGTGCCCGAGACCGGCCAGCGTCCGGATGTCGTCCATGGCCGCCTCGAGCGCTGCGTCCACCGGCGTCGGGGTCTCCCGCGTGTACGACGCAAGATGCACGGAAGTTCCGGTCAGGGCCCGGTGCACCGCATCGGTCATGAACGGAGCAAACGGGGCCAGCAGACGGCAGGTGACCGACAGCACCTCGTGCAATGTCGCAAAGGCCGCGCGGTTGTCATCGGTGGACACGTCGTAGAAGCGGGCGCGGCTCTGCCGCACGTACCACTTGGAGACGTCGTCGTCCATGAACTGCATGACACGACGCGCGGCCGCCGTAGCGTCGTACGCCGTCAGCGCCGCATCCACGTCCTGCTCCACGCGCGTAAGACGCGAGAGGATCCAGCGATCCAGCGCCGGCCGATCCGCCACCGCCGGATCGGCCGCGCTGGGCTGCCAGCCGAAGTTGGCGTACTGCGCGAAGATGCCGTTGTACACATTGCGGAACGTGAGCAGGAAACGCCCCGCGGTTTCGCGAATGGCGTTCTCGTCGAAGCGTCGCGGCACCCACACCTGACTCGATGCCACCAGGAACAGCCGCACGGCGTCCGCGCCGTGGCGCTCCAGCACCTCCCACGGATTGACCACGTTGCCGCGCGACTTGGACATCTTCTGCCCCTGCGCGTCCAGCACGAGGTCGTTCACCACCACACTCCGATACGGCGCGGCCTGTCCATCGGTGTTGTTGGGCAGCGCATCACCCAGACCCGTGGCAATGGCCAGCAGCGAGTAGAACCAGCCGCGTGTCTGGTCGACGCCTTCGGCGATGAAGTCCGCCGGATACTGCGCGGCCACCATGTCCTGGTTCTCGAACGGATAGTGCCACTGCGCAAAGGGCATCGAACCCGAATCGAACCAGGTGTCGATGACCTCCGGCACACGGCGCATGGTGCCCGTGCCGCTCTTCGCGGGCCAGGTGTACTGGTCGATGTGCGGCTTGTGCGGATCAAAATCCTCGGGCAGCGCGCGGCCAATGCGTTCGGCCAGCTCGGCATGGCTGCCGATGACTTCGATTTCCGACGGATCGGCGTCATTGATCCACACCGGCAGCGGCGTGCCCCAGTAGCGATCACGCGAGATGGCCCAATCCACGTTGTTGGACAGCCACTCGCCAAAACGCCCTGAACCGATCTCGGCCGGATTCCAGTTCACCGCCGCGTTGCGTGAGAGCAGTCCGTCGCGGCGCGCCGTGGTGCGCACGAACCACGAGCCGCGCGCGTAATACAGCAATGGCGTGCCGCAGCGCCAGCAATGCGGATACGCGTGCACGAAGGTGCCGGCCTTCCACAGTACGTCACGCTGCTTGAGCACCTCGAGAATGCGCGCGTCCGCCTTCTTGACGAACACGCCGCCCACCTCGGGGACCTCGGCATTGAACTCGCCGCGCGCGTTGACGGGCTGCACGAACGCGAGCCCATGTCGTTGACCGGCGGCATAGTCGTCGGCGCCGAACGCCGGCGCCATGTGTACCACGCCCGAGCCATCATCGGCAGACACAAAGTCTTCGCCGACGATGATCTCGTGCTGGCCCTCATCGGGATACGGCACCCAATCCAGCGGACGGCGATAGCGACGGCCCACCAGCTCACGCCCCGCCATGGTGCCCACGACGTCCCAGCGGTCCGCCCAATCCGCGCCCAGCACACCGGGTACGCGCGCTTCCGCCAGCACGATCGTCCACTCGGCGCCGGTCTTCTTGCGCAGCTCCGCATACGTGAGGTCGTTGTTCACGGCCAACGCCGTGTTCGACACCAGCGTCCACGGCGTGGTGGTCCACACGATGATGCGGCGGCGCATGGCCGGCGCACTGCCGTCGGCGTCGAGCAGGTCGAGCGCCACGTACACGCTCGGATCTTCGACGTCTTCGTATCCCTGCGCCACCTCATGACTGGACAGCGCCGTGCCGCAACGCGCGCAGTATGGCAGAATCTTGTGACCGCGCGCCAGCAGATTCTTGTCGTACAACGTGCGCAGCGCCCACCACACCGACTCCACGAAGTCGTGCGAGTAGGTCACATACGGACGCTCATAGTCCAGCCAATACGCGGTGCGATGCGAAAGCTTCTCCCACTCGCCGCGATACTTCCACACGCTTTCACGGCAGCGGCGATTGAACTCCGCCACCCCCACCTGCTCGATGAGCTGCTTGCCGCCCAGCTTCGCAATCTCCGACGGATCGACGCCACGCCGCGCAGCCTCCTCACGCTGCAGCTCCTTCTCCACCTCGATTTCCACCGGCAGGCCGTGGGTATCCCAGCCCGCCTTGCGCGGCACATAGTAGCCCTGCATGGCGCGGTGCCGGCAGAACAGGTCCTTGACCGTGCGTGCGAACACGTGGTGAATGCCCGGACGACCGTTGGCCGTCGGCGGCCCCTCGAAGAACACAAACGGCTTCGCGCCGGCGCGGGCCGCCTGGCTCTGCTCGAACAGATGCTCGGCATCCCAGGTGTCCAGCAGCCCACGCTCGAGGGCATCTGCAGCGGTGTCAGGTAGCAGCGGATACAGCGTCACGTCGGAATCGGAAAGAAGCGAGAGAAGTGGGGCGTCTCGGACGCCGGCTCAACCGGAGGCATGTGCGCGCTCACAAACGCGCGAGCACGCCCTGCACCACCGCCGACAGCTTGGGCTCGGCGGCGCGCGCCACGCTGATGATCTGCGACACGTCGGCCGGCTCGAGGGCGTCAGGCAGGCACTGGTCGGTGATGATGGACAAACCCAGCACCTTCATGCCGCCATGCACGGCCACGATGACTTCCGGCACGGTGCTCATGCCCACCACATCGGCGCCGATGCCGCGCAAAAAACGATACTCGGCGCGCGTCTCGAGATTGGGGCCCTGCACCGCCACGTACACGCCCTCGCGCAGTGGCACGCCCTGCGCCGCGGCCACCTCGCGCGCCAACTGACGCAAGCCCGTGTCATACGGCGCCGACATGTCCGGAAAGCGCGGTCCGAGCGTGTCGTCGTTGGGCCCGATCAGCGGGTTGTCACCCAGCAGATTGATGTGATCGGCGATGAGCATGAGATCGCCAGGCGCCCACAGAGGATGCATGCCACCGCAGGCATTGCTCACGATGAGGGTTTGTGCCCCAAGCGCCCGCAGCACACGCACCGGAAAGGTGACCTGCTGCAACGTGTAGCCTTCGTAGCGATGGAAGCGCCCCTGCATGGCCACCACCGTCTTGCCACCCAACGTGCCACAGAGCAGACGGCCCTTGTGCGACTCTACAGTGCTCAGCGGAAAGTTGGGCAGCTCGTGGTATTCGATGACCTGCTCCACCGCCATCTCTTCGGCCAGCCGGCCAAGACCGGTACCGAGAATGATGGCGGCATCCACGGGCTTCGCAAAACGCTGACGCACGGCCTGTGCACAGGCCTCGATGCGCTCACGCGCGTGAAGTCCCAGCGCAGGATGCGCGAGGCCAACCGCCTGATGCGCCTGCGTGTACTGCAACTGCGGCCGCGACGACGGCACGGGCGTTCCACTCACGATTCTTCTTCCTCCACCACGGCGTCGAGCCACGAGGGTGTGGGCGCCATCGGACGCGGCGGCATCTCGCGGATATCGCGCGCCACCGGCGGCTCGCCCAGACCGGTGTTCATGGCTGTGAGCGTGCGCGGCGTGGGAAACTCCGGCAAGGCCTCGTTTTCGGCGGCGTTGAGTTCCGACAACTGCCGCTCGAGCTGATTGCGCAACTGCGACAGAAACGTGCGACGCGTGCGCAGGATCTGTTGCAGGTCGTCCTGTGCGCGTCGCATCTCCTCGCGCACGGCGGCCAGTTGGCGCTCTGCTTCCTGTTGTGCCTCGCGCACGATGAGCTGCGCTTCGCGCTCGGCCTGTTCCCGGATCTCGCCACGCAACTGCTGTGCACTCACCAGCGCCTCATTGAGGGCCTTCTCGCGATCGCGAAACGCCTTGAGTTGCTCGTGAAAATTGCGCGCCTTGGTGTCGAGATCCTGATTCTGTCGCGCCAGGCGCTCGAGTTCCTCGGCCACCTGTTCGCGAAACTGGTCCACACGCGCGCGATCATAGCCACGCAGCGCGTTGCCGAAGTCGTAGCGACGCGCATCGAGCGCGGTGAGGTGGAAGCCCTGGAAACTGTCGTCGGTCATGAACGATCCGTGGTGCGTCAGGTTCGCGCGTCTATGCGTCTGTACCGATCAGCCGCGATGGCCGAACAGCATGGTGCCGAGGCGCACATGTGTGGCCCCTTCTTCCACCGCGATCTCGAAGTCGCCCGACATGCCCATGCTCAGCACGGGCGCCTCATGGCCGCGGCGGCGCAATTCTTCGCGGGCTTCGCGCGCGCCCGCAAACACCGCGCGCAGCGTGCGCTCCTCGGCGTCGAACGGCGCCATGGTCATGACGCCACGCACACGCAGATTGGGCAGCGCATGCAGCCGGTCGGCGAGTGCCGGCAAGGCGGCGGGCTCATACCCACCCTTGCTGGCTTCGCCACTCACGTTGACCTGCACCAGCACGTCCAACACCGCCTCACGGCGACGCATCTCCTCCTGCAGGGCGTTGGCCAGACGATCGCGATCGAGGCTGTGCAGGAGATGAAAACGATGCACGTGCCCGGCCTTGTTGGTTTGCAGGTGACCAATCAGATGCCAGCGGACCGGCACTGTGACCGCGTCCATCTTGCGCTCGGCTTCCTGCACCCGGTTCTCGCCCACGTCCATCACGCCGGCCGCATACGCCGCCTCGACGGCCTCTGGGCCGTGCGTCTTGGTGACGGCCACCAGGGTCACGTCCTGTCCATGCCCACCACGCGCGCGGGCCGCGGCGATGCGCTCACGCGCCTCCGCCACGGCTTCCCGAACAACGGTGACATGGTCGGAAATTGGCATAGCACATAAGGTTAGGCGTCTCAGCAGCCCGACACAAGTAAGTCCGGCGGGGGCTCCGCGAGACAGCGCAGCAGCCGCTGCACCGCGCGGGCGGCCGGGTCGGCGCCCGCCGGCAAGGCCTGCAGCGACGAGCGTGGCAATTGGGCAGCGGCGCGGCGCCAGCGCGTGGCATCGATCGCAACGCCGGCCGCCGTGTCAGGCGCCCACACCAGGCCTTCCCAGCGCCACCCCATGTCGGGTGCCACACGCTCGCGGTCACCCGCGCTCAGCATGGTACTCACGCGCACGACACGCTGACGGCCTTCCGCGCGGTGGTGCACCATCTGCAGCGCCGGGGCCAGTCCGGGCCAGGTGTGCACCATAGCCGAGTCCAGCAGGCCGCGTGCGGCCAGCGCTTCGCGGTACCACGAGGCGCCCAGCAAAGGCACCGTCACTACGGTCACATCTGGGCGGTGGTCCTCGACCATTTGCAGGTACCACAGCGGAAAGGTGTCGTTGTCACCGGCCGTGAGCAGCACGCCATTGGTGGGGACCGCGTCCAGTAACAGCCTCGCGTAGGTGCGAGGCAAGGTGGCCACGGGCTCGCGCGCGCGATCGGCCACACTGCGGTTGGCGACGAGCGGGACAAGGGCGAATGACAGGGGCAGCAAGGCCAGCGGCCGCGGCAGTCGGCGCGCGAGCGCTCCCGAGAGACTGGCCAAACCCACACCAGCCAAGAGCCCCCAGGCCCAGAACGCCAACGCAAAGAAGTAATCGCGTTCCCGCGCCTCATGCAGCGCGCCATCCGGCAACACCCCGACACCGAAACTGGGCCCCGCGCGCAGGTTGAGCCACGCGACTACCCCCAGCGACGCGCTGAGCAGCAGGACGAGCATGCCTCGACCAACACGCGCATCGCTGCGCCAGACGGCGCGCAGCCCGAGTGCGGCCAACCACGGCCAGGCCAGCGTGAGCAGCGTGCGCGGCCAAGCCGCCGTCGGATACGGGTGCAGTCCGAAGGCCACCTGCCAGTCGGCCCACTGCCCGAGGTTGCCCAGTTGCAGCCACCACGGAGCCCGCCGCGGCAACAGCCCCGCGACTTCGTACTGGTCGCGTTGCAGCACGCTCCAGAGGGCGCGCCACGTTTCCGGATTGCCGGAGTCGAGCGGCGGATTGTGCAACGAGCGCAGCGGCAGCACCAGCACGGCCGACGCGCCCAGCAGCAGCAACGCGCCCCACAACACCACCGTGTTGCGCGACGGGCGCGCGCCGCCGTAGGCCAGCGCCACCGCCGCCGGCAACGCCACCAGAGCGCTCAGGTGGAGCGGCAGCGCAAGGCCCGCAAGAAAAGCCAGCAGCGCCCGGCCGCGCTCACTCGTGAGCACATCGCCCGTGGCGGACGCGCGACCACTCAGCTCCCCGGCCACGAGCATGGCCACGGCAAGCAACAGCGCGGCGGCATACACCTCGGCCTCGGTGGCCTGGCTCCACACGGTGTACATGGTACCGGCCGTCACCGCCGACACCACGCCGGCCCGCGCACCGGACCACCGCGATACCAGCCACGCCCCCAAGCCGCCCGCCAGCGCCGCGCACCAGACGGCCAACACCGTCACCATGCGAGCCGGTGACGTTCCCGAAAACAGCAGCGTGGCCAGCTTGCCCAACACAATCCACAGCGGCGTGCCGGGCGGATGCGGAATGCCCAGCACATGTGCAGCCGCCGTAAACTCCGACGCGTCCCAGAAGGTCAGATCGGGCGCGGCCGTGGACAGATAGGTCGCAAAAAGCACCATCGTCGCCACGACAGTGGCGACGATGGTGGGAGACAGCGGAACAACGAGTCGGGGACGCGCCAAGCGAATCAGGCCGGCGCCACCTCAGGGCCGCCGAGGAGCGGCGGCGTGACCGGTCGCGGCGACGACACCGGCGCGGCGGCCAACGGGGCCGGCGCCGACGGCACGTCGGGACCGGTGCGCGGCGGCAGGGCCTTGCCTTCCTTGAGCAACAGAATGTCGTCGCGCGTCAGCGTTTCGCGCTCGAGCAGCGCATACGCCACCGCGTCGAGCAGCGTGCGATACTCGGTGAGCACCGTCACCGCGCGCTGGTGCGCTTCGGTGGCCACGCGCTTCACTTCGCCGTCCACCAGCTGCGCCGTCTGCTCCGACACTTCACGACGCGACTGGATTTCGCGACCGAGGAAGAGCTCCTGCTCGTTGTCACCCACGAGGATCGGGCCGATGGTGTCGGACAATCCCCACTGCGTGACATAGCGCCGCGCGATGTTGGTGGCCTGCTGGATGTCGCTGGCCGCACCGGTCGTGACGCGGTTGTGGCCGAACACGATCTCTTCGGCCGCGCGGCCGCCGTACGCCATGACCAGACGCGCTTCGAGCTGCTCACGCGTCACACTCACGCGGTCGTCCTCCGGCAGCGTGAAGGCAATGCCCAGTGCCCGACCACGCGGCACGATGGTGACCTTGTGCAGCGGATCGTTGCCCTTCACCATCATCGCGCAGACCGCATGCCCGGCTTCGTGGAAGGCGGTGAGTCGACGCTCCTCCTCCTTCATCACCAGCGACTTGCGCTCGGCGCCCAGCATGACACGATCCTTGGCTTCCTCGAGATCGCTCATGTAGATCTTCTCGTGATTCTTGCGCGCCGCGAGCAGCGCGCCTTCGTTCACGAGATTGGCCAGGTCGGCACCCGCCATGCCCGGCGTGCCGCGCGCGATGGCCGTGACGCTCACGTCGTCGGCAATGGGCTTGTTGCGCAGGTGCACCTTGAGGATGCCCTCGCGGCCTCGCAGGTCCGGCGCATCCACCACGATCTGCCGGTCGAAACGGCCGGGACGCAGCAGGGCCGGATCGAGCACGTCCGGACGATTGGTCGCCGCAATCAGGATGACGCCGTCGTTGGACTCGAAGCCGTCCATCTCGACCAGCAACTGGTTGAGCGTCTGCTCGCGCTCATCGTGTCCGCCACCGAGCCCGGCGCCACGATGACGACCCACGGCGTCGATTTCGTCGATGNNATGAAGATGATGCAGGGCGCGTGCGCCTTGCCCTGCTCGAACAAGTCGCGTACCCGCGAGGCGCCGACACCCACGAACATTTCGACGAAGTCGGAACCCGACATGCTGAAGAACGGACGGCCGGCCTCACCAGCCACCGCCTTGGCCAGCAGCGTCTTGCCCGTACCCGGCGGACCCACCAGCAGCGCGCCCTTGGGCAGACGGCCACCCAGACGCGTGAACTTCTGCGGATCCTTCAGGAACTCGATGATTTCCTGCAGTTCAACCTTGGCTTCATCCGCACCGGCCACGTCGGCAAAGGTGACCTTGGGCGTGTCGCCGCTGAGCAGCTTGGCCTTGCTCTTGCCGAACGAGAACGCCTTGTTGCCGCCCGACTGCATCTGACGGAACAGGAAGATCCAGAAGCCGATCAGGAGCAGGTACGGCAGCATGGTGATGAGCAGGCTGCCGAAGTTCGCGCGCGGCTCGGCCGCCGCCGTCTTCACGCCGGCCTTGTACAGGTCTTCCTGCTCCTTGGGCGCACTGCCGTTGACCAGACGCACCGTGAAGCGCGTGGTGGGACGATTCCCCACCCGCACTTCCTGGTTGAACTGGCCGTTGAGCACGTTCTCGGTGAAGGTGGCCGTCTTGATGTTGCCGGCGGCCAACTGCTGCCGATACGCGGAATAGTCGATCTCGGCGCTCTGCGGCTCACGGCCATTGCCGTAGGACAGCAGCGCCACCGGGATGAGAATCACCAGGATCCAGAACGAGAGCGTCTTGGAGAAACGTCCCCAGTTCGTGGGCTTCTTGGGAGTGGGCGTCATGTTTGGTGCCATGAGGTATCCGCCTTACTGCAGGCTGGCGACGTACGGCAGGTGCCGAAAGTTTTCGGCATGATCGAGGCCGTAGCCCACCAGGAATTCGTGTGGCGCGTCGAACCCGACGAACCGCGTGGGATGCTGCAACTCCGTGGCGATGTGCTTGTGCAACAGCGCACAGATTTCGAGCGACCGCGGGTTCCGTGCCTGTAACAAGTCGATGAGTCGACTGAGCGTTCGCCCGGAATCCACGATGTCCTCCACCAGCAGAATGTGCTTACCCTCCAATTCCGTTTCCGGGTCGTACAGCAACCGCACCACGCCGCTGGATTCCATGGCGTCGCCGTAGGAACTGGCCACGAGGAAATCCACCTGCAGGGGGCGATTGATGTGTCGCACCAGATCGCTGAGGAAAATGAAGCTGCCCTTGAGCAACCCGAGCACGAGCAAGTCGCCGTCCGGATAGGCGGCCGTGATGTCGGCACCCAACTCGGCCACGCGGGCCTGGATGGCGGCGGCATCGTACACCACCCGCTTCACCGCCCGACCACTCAGCCGCGGATCGGCGTCACCGGAAGCCGGGTGTCCCGGATGCGAAGACTCAGTCGAACTCACGCTCACAACGATACCAGATCAGGTCCGACCGACCGGGTCGGGACGGCGCCGCTAGGCCGCGGCAGACTCCAGGGACCCACACGACCTCGTCATGCAACAGCAGCACCGGCCAGCCTGGCCGATCGAGGACGGGAATCCGCAACTCCGAAAAGTACCGCGTCACACGCCGTCCCGCTGGTGCTCCCGCCGTGCGGATGCGGTCGCCTTGCTCCCACCGTCGGACGACGACCGGCGCCGCGGCCGGTAAACCGACACACCAGGCGTCGCTGGCCAGCGGCTCAACACCCAGACGGCGGAAGCGCCACCGCCCGAACCGGAGCGGCAGCGCCTCACTCAGCCCCGTCCAGATGGACGGCGCACTCACCCGGCGCTCGGGACGCCGCACTTCGAACACCTCGCCGCGTCCCTCGCGGCGGCGCATGATGCTCGCCCCGCCCGCGACGGTGATGTGCGCCCCCACACGCCGGTTTGTGGTAAACCGCACGGCCGAGCGGGTTCCGGCGGCGTCGAGCGTAATGCCCACCCGTGCGCAGAGTGCCGGCCACAGCACCCCCCGCCCGGCGTCCGATGTAGCCTCGAGGACCGACACCGGCACCACCAGCCGTTGACCGTTGGCCTGAATCTGCAGGCCCGTCTCGTCCACCAGACGCTCGACGTCGCGGCGCCATTGGGCGGCCCGCTCCCCCACCGTGAGCATCGCATCACCAAAACCTGGCGCCACCCGCTCGAGCGCCGGCAGCAACTCGTGTCGCACCCGTCCACGCAGGAACTGCAGCGACTCATTCATGGGATCATCGAGAAAGGGAATCCCCTCGCTCGCCACCCAGCGTTTGAGCTCCGCCCGCGACACGCCCAGCCAGGGTCGCACGACACGCGACGGCGCTGCCAGCGCCGCCAGCCCACGCGCGCCACTGCCGCGCAGGGCGCGCATGACAATGGTTTCGAGCTGATCATCGCGCGTGTGTGCGGTGGCCACGCGCGCCTTGAAGCCGCGCGCCACCCGTCGCAGAAAACTCCATCGCGCATCACGCCACGCGGCCTCGGTGGCTCCCGGCACCCGTGCCCGCTCGCGCACCACCGTCACCCCGAGGCGACGGGCCTGCGCCGCCACGACCGACGCGGCCTCCGTGGCCCAGTCGCCCGTGGCATGATCGAACGTGGCCACCGCCGCCAGTCGCTCCGGCGCCCAGCGCACCATGGCATGCAGCAGCGCCATGGAATCGCTGCCGCCGGACACCGCCAGCACCCAGGGCTCGGTTGTCGCATCCAGCGCCACCGACAATGCGGCCCGGAGCAGGTCGCCCGGGGCAATCGGTTCCAAGTCTGGCAGCGGCAGCTCCGCCTCGTCCTGCCGGGCGACGTCGCCGCGCGGTGTGTGCACGCTGGCCTCCATGTCTCGCACACTCGCCACGGAACTCCGCCCAGTCAACCGCTGGCCACCACACGCAGGCACCGGGGACATAGGGCCTACCCTTGAACGCGCTTCGCGTTTACTCTTGTCGTGTTCCGGCGCCGGGGTCACCCACCCGCGCCGCCCATCGTCACCGGAGAACGGCAGTGGAATATCACGGCACCCTCGGCACCATCTGGGCTTCGTTCGGCATGACCGCCTACTACATGGCGCTCACGTGGATCAATCTGTTGCTCGGACTGTTCCTCACGCCGCTGTTCTTGATTCCGCTCTCCTGGCTCAAGCAGAAGCAGGGCGGTTTCAACAACTGAGGCGCGTCGGAGTCGCGACGCGCAGGTCGCGTAGCGCTCGGCAGCATCCCCAGCGTATCACGAAGCACGAACGGCGAGGCCTTGGCCTCGCCGTTTTTTCGTGTTCAGTCGCCTGCCCCGATTCAGCGAGCTGGCGCTGGCGTCCATGAATGCGATCGGCAAACAGCTCACGCAGAGGAATGGAGCTCGCAGAGGTCGCAGAGGAATAGCCGCAAACTCTCCCAGATGCCAATCCGTGCAGTTTCCGCCCCATCCGCGTCATCCGCGACAAGGCGGTTCAGCCCAGACGGCTGTGCTCTGCGAACTCTCGCTACCGAAGCAGACTCACGGGCAGCACCACCGCATCGCCAAGCGACGTGCGTCGGCCGGTGAGATCACTCAGGTCGCCGCCGTGATACGCCTCTTCGCCGTGTTCCGCGAGGTCGATACCCTCGACCTCCGCCACCACCGGCACACGAAGCGGCATCACGAGACGAAGGCCGAGCAGCAACACCGTGCTGGCCACCGCCGCAAACGCCACCGTCGCCAGGACCGCCAGCACCTGCACCCCCAAGAGCTCCGCGTTTCCAGCCAGTAGTCCATCGGCACCGAGCGGATTGACCGCCTTGCTCGCAAAGACGCCCGTGAGCACGGCGCCCACCACTCCGGCCACACCATGGCACGCCAGCACATCGAGCGTGTCATCCAGACGGGTCTTGGGACGATAGTGCAGCGCGGCAAACGAGAACGGCACGGCCAGTGCCCCCATGGCCAGCGCCGAGAGCGGAGTGACAAATCCGGCGGCCGGAGTAATGGCCACGAGTCCCACCACGGCGCCTGTCGCCGCACCCACCGCCGTGGCGCGCTTGCTACGCACGAACTCAATGAGCACCCAGGTCACCAGACCGGCCGCTGCGGCGGCGTGCGTGGTAACCAGCGCATTTGCGGCGATACCGTCCGCCGCGAGTGCCGAACCCGCATTGAAGCCAAACCATCCGAACCAGAGCAGTCCTGCGCCAAGCAGCGCAAACGGTACGTTGTGCGGCACATTGGGCACTCGCCGGAAATCGCGACGTGGCCCAAGCACGAGAGCAAGCACGACGGCTGTGGTGCCGGCACTGATGTGCACCACCGTGCCACCGGCAAAATCGAGCGCACCGAGTTCGCGCAGCCAGCCGCCTGAGGCCCAGACCCAGTGCGCGAGGGGGTCGTATACGAATGTGGTCCAGAGCACACCAAACACGAGATAGGCTGCAAAGCGCATGCGGTCGACCACGGCGCCAGAAAACAGCGCCACCGTAATGCCCGCGAACATGGCCTGAAATGCCGCGAACAAGAGCTGCGGCAAGCCAGCTGCATAAGTGGCATTGGGCTCGGCCGTGACGCCGGCGAACCCGACGTACGACCAATCACCAATCCAGGTGGAGCCTGGGCCGAAGGCCAGACTGTAGCCCAGCAACACCCATTGCACCGTCACGACCGCGAGTGCGCCGAGGCTCATGAGCATGGTGTTGAGCGCACTCTTGGTGCGCACCAGCCCGCCGTAGAAGAACGCGAGGCCCGGCACCATGAGCAGCACCAACGCAGCGCTCATCAGCACCCACGCGGTATCACCAGCCACAAGGGTAGACGCTTCCGATATCCCTTCGCTCACAATGACTCCGGCGACGGGATGCGCATCTCGAGCTGCGTCTGCCGCATGATCTCGTCGGCGTTTACGGCGGTGAGTGCGTCATTGTCGCGTTCACCGGTGCGAATGCGGACGGTGCGCTCGAGCGGCAGCACAAAGATCTTTCCGTCACCCACCTCGCCAGTGCGAGCCCCCTTGCAGATGGCATCGATGGCGCGCTCGACGAACTCCTCGGAGCAGGCCATTTCGATGCGCACCTTTTCGTGAAACTCCAGCACCACTGACTCGCCGCGGTATTGCTGCACCACGTCGCGCTCCCCGCCATGCCCGCTCACACGCGACAAGGTCATGCCGGTGACGCCAACCTCGAACAGAGCCCGTTTGACCTCGGCCAGACGTTGCGGGCGGATAATGGCCACGATGAGCTTCATGACAGGTGGGCTCGGGAGATTGAAAGCGCCGGTGTACCGGAACAATTGCACAAACTGCACCAATGTTCCAGTTGATCGGCCTTCTACTTCACATTTATGCCAAGATGACGCAGAGAACTTGCCAGGACTGCACGCTGGAACATCCTTGGGATGAAGCGCGGCCATACCACGAACAAATGCCGAAGCAATTCACTCCCCTCGGGCCCCTACGCCGTTGTCAGGGATCGACTGATGGCAATCCGGTAAACCACATCCGAGATTTGGACCCATGGTACAATCACAAGGACGCGCCCTGCCGACGGCCGGCGGTCCAGTTGCCGCTCCGCCCTTTGCCCTGCCCGCCGTGCATTTCGCGGCGGCCTTGTTCTGGTTGCTCGTCTCCGCGGGTCTGCTCGTCTGGCTCGCCCCCCGCCTCGCCATGGGCCGCGTCTTTGACCCGCCCGTCTTTGCCCTCGTGCACGCGCTCATGCTTGGCGTCGTCGGCTCCGCCATCTTCGGCACGCTCCAGCAATTCGTGCCGGGAGGACTTGGCGTACCACTCCGCAGCGTGCGCCTTGGCTTTGCCAGCTTTGCGTTGCTGCAGTTCGGCGTCACCATCCTCGTGCTGGGCTTTCTTGGATGGCGTGGCTGGGCGCAAGGATTGGGCTGGCTGGCCATCCTGGGCGCCGTTGGTGGCGTGTCGCGCAACGTGCTGCGCGCCCGACGTCACAGTGTGAACGGCAAGCTGGTCGGGCTCTACATCACCGTCGCCCACTCGGCGCTGGGCTTCGGCATGATCGTGGCTTTCGCCCGCATTGGCGAAACACTGGGCTGGTGGCAAGTCGACCGCATGGCGCTGGTCAGTGCGCATGCCCTGCTTGGCGCCGTCGGGTTTGGTCTGCTATCGGTTATTGGTGTCGGCAGTCGCATGCTGCCCACTTTCCTCATGGGCCCGGGTGACGACACACGCTGGCTGCACTGGCAGCTTGGACTTACGGTGTTGGCCTTGCTGGTGTACACCGCAGGCGCCGTGCTCACCGCCGGATGGCTCATGCAGAGTGGCGCGTGGCTGCTCATGGCGGCGGCTGTTCCCACACTCATGTTGCCGTGGCGGTGGTTTGCGCGGCGGCGACGTCCGCTCGATGGCGCGCTCTGGCAGGTGGCCTCATCGATGCTGGCGCTCGCCGCCGCCACCGCCGTCGGTCTGTGGCTGTTGCTTGGCGATCCATACCGCTTCAGTCGCTGGGCAGCCCTGCTGGTGGCGCTGGTGGCCGGCTGTCTGGCCGTGCTGGTGGTTGGTGTCATGGCCAAGATTCTGCCGCACTTGAGCTACATCAATCTCGCGCGTCACATGCCAGGCTTTGCCGCCTTGGGCAGCCCCAACGCATTGCTGCGCGACGATTGGCAGTGCATCAGCGCCGTGTGCCTCGGCGCCGGATGGAGCCTGCTTGTCGTCGCGCTGCTGGCCGAACACGCTGCCGGCGCGCGCGCCGCGGCAGCCCTCTGGGCCTTGGGCACGGGCCTCGTGGTCGTCAATACCGCGCGCATGTACGTGGTTGGCCGTCGCCCCGCTCGTATCGCACCGCAGGGCATGGTCACCAACTGAGGCACGCACACACCCCCAGTTCGGTCTTCACTGCCCCACCACTCTGCACGCAGGAGAACCCATGTCGCGCGCTGTGCTCGTGCTGTCTGCCGCATTCACGCTAGGCCTGTCGGCCTGCAATCGCGGTGAGGCGCCCCAAGCTTCATCGGATGAACCCGCGACCGGCGCTACGGCGGGTCAGGCGCTGGTTGACGACACCACCTCGGTCCCCAATGTCGTGCGTGTGGCGGTGCGCTCCGCCGATCACACCACACTCGTGAAGGCTCTGCAGGCGGCCAACCTGGTGGACCCGCTCGCCAATCCGGGACCGTTCACCGTGTTTGCGCCCACCAACTCCGCGTTCGACAAGTTGCCACCCGGTGCGTTGTCCTCGTTGATGGAGCCCGCCAACAAGAGTCAGCTCACGGCGGTGCTGCATCATCATGTGACGACCTCCGCCCTCGACCTCGAATCGTTGGCTGACGGTCAGGACCTTGGCATGGTGGCCGGCGGCAGTGAGCGCATCACGCGCAAGGACGGCAACACCTACATCGGCAGTGCGCGCATCGTGGCATCCGTGCGCGCGTCAAACGGCTGGGTGCACGTCATCGACGGCGTGCTGTTGCCGCCGCAGTAGGCACGCCTGGCGGCTTCGGGCCGCTGTTGCGCTTCGCGCGCGCGTTCAATGGCGCGCGGCCCGCAACAGCGGCACGAGGGCTGCGCGATTGAGCAGCGCATCGGCCAGCGTGTAACGGTCGAGCACGCCAAGAAAAGCAGAGAGCGCTTCGTCCATCATGCCGGCCAACTGGCAGGCCGGCGCAATGGGACAACGAGATGTCTCACTATTGAAGCATTCAACCAAGTCCAGATTGTCTTCCGTTTGCCGAATCACGGTCCCGAGTACAATATCGGCCGGAGCCTTCAGAAGCCGGACACCGCCATGCCGACCGCGCCGCGTTTCCACGTAGCCGAGGTCATGCAGCCGGTGCACCACTTTCATCAGGTGCTCGTGTGACATGCCCATCTGCACCGCAATGATGTTGATGGACACGACCTGGTCGGGCTGCAGTCCGAGTGCGAGCAGGCAGCGAAGCGCGTTGTCGCTGAATTGGGTGAGTCGCATGCACAGCAAGCTGCAACGCGCCCCCCCATCGCTCCTGTCAGGGAAATCCTGCCATGTCGCGGGAATTCTCCGACTTCAATCCGGTATTCGATATCCGAGATTCGTTCGTGCAGGACCGGTCGCCCATTGGGGGTGACCGAGCCTTCCCCGCACCTCTCACTCCCTACGGGGGTTTCTCCATGTCTGCTCCACGCCGCACCGGATGGATTGCCGCGTCGGCCGCCATTGTGGCCACGCTGGTTTACGGTTTTGCCTGTGCGCCGGCCAACCGGCCGGCGGGCACCATCGGCACCGGTGACGCTGCCAGCAAGGTGTACGTCGCGCCCGGGACGCACGACGAGTTCTATGCGTTCCTTTCCGGCGGATTCAATGGCCAGGTCGGTGTGTACGGCCTGCCCTCGGGCCGTCTGCTCAAGATCATTCCGGTCTTCTCCCAGTTCGCCGAGAACGGCTACGGCTATTCGGAAGAAACGAAGCCGATGCTCGAGACCACGTTCGGCAACATCCCGTGGGATGACCTCCACCACACAGCGTTGTCGCAAACCAACGGCGAAGACGACGGGCGCTGGCTGTTTGTGAACGCCAACAACACGCCGCGTGTCGCGCGCGTGGACCTCGCCACCTTCGAGACCGACGAGATCCTCCAGATCCCGAACTCCGGTGGCAACCACGGCTCGCCGTTCATCACATCGAACAGTGAGTATGTACTGGCCTCGACGCGCTTCTCGGTGCCGATTCCCCAGGCCGACGTGGCCATCGCCGACTACGCCAAGAGCTTCAAGGGTACCATCTCCTTCGTGAAGGCCGATCAGCCCGGCAAGATGGACGTGGCCTTCCAGCTGCTCGTGCCCGGCTACAACTACGACCTCGCGCGTGCCGGCAAGGGTCCGTCCAAGGACTGGGTGTTCTTCACTTCGTACAACTCGGAGCAGGCGTACGAGAAGCTGGAAGTGAACGCATCGAAGGCCGACAAGGATTTCATCGCGGCCATCAACTGGAAGACGCTCGAGGCCTGCGTCGCGGGCGGCAAGGCGGAGACCTGGCCGGCGCAGTACATGCACAACACCATGGACCACGCCACGCGCACCGCGCAGAACGAGGTCAAGCAGTCGGTGAAGGTGCTCACGCCCACCACCTGCCCCAACTCGATCTACTTCCTGCCTACGCCCAAGTCGCCGCACGGCGCCGACGTGGACCCGAGCGGTGAGTACATCGTCGCCGGTGGCAAGTTGGCCACGGTCATTCCCGTGCACTCGTTCACCAAGCTGCAGCAGGCCATCAAGGATCAGGCCTTTGAAACGACGATCGACGGCATCCCCGTGATCAAGTACGAAGCCATTCTCGCCGGTGAAGTGAAGGACCCGGGCCTTGGCCCCCTGCACACCGAGTTCGATGGCCAGGGCTATGCCTATACGTCGATGTTCATCTCCAGCGAAATCGTGAAGTGGAAGCTGGGGACCTGGGAGATCGTCGACCGCGCGCCGACGTTCTACTCCATCGGCCACCTCATGATTCCCGGTGGTGCCACCACCAAGCCGTCCGGCAAGTACGTCGTCGCCCTCAACAAGATCACCAAGGACCGCTATCTGCCCACTGGCCCCGAGCTCACGCAGTCAGCGCAGATCTACGACATCTCGGGTGAGCGCATGAAACTGCTGCTCGACTTCCCGACGACAGGTGAGCCGCACTACGGCAACGCCATTGCCGCCGACAAGATCAAGCCCAACCAGAAGAAGTTCTTCACGCTCGCCGAGAACAAGCACCCGCAGGTCGTGCGGAACGAGAAGGAAACGGGCGTCAGCCGCAGTGGCAAGACGGTGCACGTGAAGATGGCCGCCATCCGCTCGCACTTCTCGCCGGACAATCTCGAGGGCGTGCAGGTGGGTGACACGGTGCTCTTCCACATCACCAACCTCGAGCAGGACTGGGATATCCCCCACGGCTTCGCGGTCATGGGCGCCACCAACGCGGAACTGCTCATCATGCCGGGTGAAACGCGCACACTGAAGTGGGTGCCGAAGACCGTGGGTGTGTACCCGATGTACTGCACCGACTTCTGCTCGGCGCTGCACCAGGAAATGTCGGGCTACGTGCGGGTCTCGCCGGTTGGCTCGAGCGTGCCGCTCAAGGGCAACTCGGTCAAGGCGCAGGGTCAGGTAGCCCGTGCGGCAGCGCGCGGTGTGACGCTGCCCACACCGCCGAGTGGTGAAGGCGCGAATCCGCATGCGGGACACAGCATGCCGCAGCCGCGCTGAGACGCGCCGCGCCGAGAAGCGCCGCGCTGAAGCGGACCTCTCACTTTTCTCCCTTCAGGGACCCGGGTGCGGTGGTGCTCCAGACACCCCGCATCCGGCGCCCGGGTGACGATACAATGGTTTCCCAGCGTTCCCGTGTTCTCTTTGCCATCGCCGCACTCGCGCTGGGCGCGGCCGTGCTCTTTCCCCTCTGGCGCGTCTCGCTGACCGCGCCGCAGTACCCCGAAGGGCTGGGCATGTACATCTGGGCCCATACAGTGGCCGGAATCAGCCCAAACGAC
Source organism: Gemmatimonas sp. UBA7669 (assembly GCF_002483225.1). Lineage (NCBI taxonomy): Bacteria > Pseudomonadati > Gemmatimonadota > Gemmatimonadia > Gemmatimonadales > Gemmatimonadaceae > Gemmatimonas > Gemmatimonas sp. UBA7669. The sequence goes on from NZ_DLHL01000015.1 coordinate 146,080, forward strand.
TTGCAGAACATCAACGGCCTCAATCACTACATCGGCATGAAGGCCATCGTGCCCGAGTCGATTCCCGAACTCAAGGTCATGCGGCCCGGTATTCTGGCCATGGCGGCACTTGGACTGTTCGTGGCCTTCACCGGCCGACTGCGCTACATGCGCTGGTGGACCGGCGTGCTCGTGCTGTCCGCCATTGTCGGCCTCGTGGACTTCTGGCGCTGGGAGTACGACTACGGACACGATCTCGATCTCGAAAACGCGCCCATCAAGGTACCGGGCATGACCTATCAGCCGCCGCTCATCGGCAGCAAGAACCTGCTCAACTTCACGGCCACGTCGCTCCCGGCAACGGGTGGCCTGCTGGCCATCGGCGCGGTGCTGCTCTCGCTTGGTGTCGCCACGCGTGCGCGTCGGGTGACCGCATGACCTCCACCCTGTCGCGCCGCGACGTGCTTTCAACGATGGCCTCCACGATGGCCTGGCTCGCTGTAGGCGGGCTTGGCCTCTCCACCATGGCCTGCACCGCCAGCCCACGACCTCTGGTGCCCGGTGAGGACAGCTGCGCCTTCTGCCGTATGACGATCGACGATGCACGATTCGGCGCGCTGGTCGTGACCGCCAAGGGGCGCCTTGAGACGTTTGACTCCATCGAGTGCGCGGCCGCCTATGTGCAGGGCCTGGCTGACAGCGAACCGCCGCGCACGGTGTGGGTGGCCGACTTCTCGGCGCCGGCGCGATGGGTGGACGCCACGCGCGCGGTGTACCTGCATGGCAGTCGACTGCGCTCCCCCATGGGCCGTGAGCTCGTGGCATTCGCGGCCGATGCCGACACCACCACGCTCCTGGCCGAACATGGCGGCACGCTGACCACCTGGTCGGGTGTCCGCGCCCTGGTGTCCGACCCGGTGGCCGGTTTCCGGCCCACGGCTGGTCCGTCCCCGCAGCGCGATACGGCTGCCGATACCGCAGCCCGTGCCAGCGCGCATGCGCACTGACTGGCGCAGTTCGGCAACGGCCACGCTGCTGATGCTGTCCATGCTCGGCGCGTCGTCCAGCATCGGCCACGCGCAGAGTGACACGATTGTCGTCTCCGCAGATGGCGAGGCGGGCACGGTGACACGACTCAGCGACGCGGTGGCGCGTGTGCCGCGGTACGGCGTGGTGCGAGTGCGCGCCGGTATCTACAGGGAGCCCACCGTCATCGTCCGTCAGCCGCTCACACTCGTGGGTGACAGCGGGGCGGTACTCGACGGCGAGGGGCAGCGCGAGCTGCTGGTGGTCGGCGCCGACTCGGTCACGGTGCGAGGCCTCACGTTTCGCAACACCGGGACCAGTCAGGCCACCGATCGGGCGGCGCTGCGTTTCGTGGAAGCCGCCGGATGTCTGGTGGAGTACAATCGCTTCGAGAACACACTGTTCGGCATCTATTTGCAGCGCGCGAGCGCCTGCCTCGTGCGGCGCAACGTGCTGCAGGGCATGGCCGGATCGCAGACCGTCACCGGGAACGGCCTGCACAGCTGGTCGAGCCGCGACGTCGTCTTTGAAGACAACGTCATCGACGGTCACCGGGACGGCATCTACTTCGAGTTCACCGTGGGTGGTGTGGCGCGGCGCAACATCAGCCGCCACAGCCGCCGCTACGGGCTGCACTTCATGTTCTCCGACAGTTGTCGCTACGAGAACAACACCTTCCTGGCCAACGAATCGGGCGTGGCGGTGATGTACGCCAAGTACGTCAGCATGATCGGCAATCGCTTCGAGCGCAATCGCGGCAGTGCGGCCTACGGCGTGCTGCTCAAGGAAATCAGCGACAGCGAACTGCGTGGCAACGTGTTTGTGGAGAACTCCATCGGCCTGCACCTCGAAGGGGCCAACCGCAACCGGATTGCGGACAACGACTTCGTCCGCAATGGCTGGGGCGTACGCATCATGGCTGATGCCCAGGAGAATGTGCTGCGTGGCAATCTCTTCTCCGGCAATGTGTTTGACGTGGGCACCAACAGTCGACTCAACTTCAGCACCTTCACCGGCAACTGGTGGGACCGCTATCGCGGCTACGACCTCGATCGCGACGGCCGTGGTGACGTGGCCCACCGTCCTGTGCGACTCTTTGCGTTGCTGGTCGAGCAGTCCCCCGCGGCACTGGTGCTGGTGCGCAGCCTGCTGGTGGATGTACTCGATGTGGCGGAACGCGTGGTGCCCACACTGACGCCGGAAACTCTGCGTGATGAGGCCCCGCTGATGCGGGCGCCGAGGACCGTGCGATGATCGGACGCGACATGCAGGAATCCACCGGGACCATCGTGAGCCTGCGTGGGGTGGTGAAGAAGTACGGCGCACGCGAGGTGCTCTCGCAGGTTGATCTGGACCTGCCGCGCGGCAGCGTGACCGCTATCATCGGTCCCAACGGCGCCGGCAAGACCACGCTCAACAAAGCCGTGCTGGGCCTCGTGCGTGTGGATGCGGGCCAGATCTGCTTTGATGGTCGCGACACGCGCGGTGACATCGTGCATCGCGCACGCATCGGCTATATGCCCCAGACGCCGCGCTATCCCGATGCCTTCACCGCTGGGGATGTGCTCACGCTGCTGCGCGAACTGCGTGGCCCGTCAGCGCGCATCGACGACGAACTGATCACTGCGTTCGAGCTCAAGCCACTGCTTGGCACCCCGGCACGCGCCCTCTCAGGTGGGCAGCGGCAGCGAGTCAACGCGGCCGCCGCCTTCCTCTTCACACCCGACCTGTTGTTGCTCGACGAACCCACGGCCGCGCTTGATCCCGTGGCCAGCGGCATCCTCAAGGACAAGATCCGTGCCGTGCGTGCGGAGGGACGCGCCGTCGTCATCACCTCACACATTCTCAGTGAGCTGCAGGAACTTGCCGATCGTGTGGTCTTTCTGCACGAAGGGCGCGTACACTTCTCCGGCACGCTCGATGCCCTGCTCGAGCGGACCAACGTCACCTCGCTCGAACGGGCCATCGCGCTGCTCATGAAGCGTTCGCGCGGCCCGTCGCAGTCCGCCGGCATGGCGGTCGCATGAGTGCCGTGGCCATGGCGTCACCGTCGGTGGTGGGCACGGTCCTGCGTCATGAGTGGCGCAGCGTCCTGCGCAATCGTGGCGTGCTGGTCTTTGGCGTGGGTACGCTGCTCCTCACGGAAATCGTGCTGCGCCTTACCGGATCGGCGCCCCGCGCACTCAGTGCCCTGCTCAACCTGGTGCTGCTGGTGGTGCCGCTCGTGACCACCATGGCCGGCATCATCAGCTGGCATGCGTCGCGTGAGTTCAACGAACTGCTGCTCACCCAACCGGTACGCCGCCGCTCACTGTTCGTGGCGCTCTACCTCGCACTGGTGCTGCCGCTGGCCGTGGTGTTCGCCCTTGGCCTCCTGCTCCCCATGGCCTGGCATCGGGTCATCGGTCCCGAAACGAGTGGCCTCCTGTTGTCCACGGTCGGCGGTGGCGTCGCGCTTACGTTCGTTTTCGGGGGCCTGGCCTTGCTCATCGGCATTCGTGTCGACGACCGGCTGCGCTCGGTCATGACGGGCCTCATGCTGTGGCTGCTGCTCACCGTTGGCTACGACGCGCTGGTGTTGATCGTCTCCACCACGATGGCCGACTATCCGCTCGAGCGGCCGATGCTGGCGCTCATGCTTGGCAATCCGGTCGATCTCGCCCGCAGTGTCATCATCCTGCAGAGTGACACGGCAGCCCTCATGGGCTACACCGGCGCCGTCATGCAGCGATTCCTCGGGTCGGCCGTCGGCACGGCCGCGGCCGCTCTGGGCCTTCTGGCCTGGATTGTGTTGCCGATGCTTGTCGCGCGCCGCAGTTTCGAACGACGCGACTTCTGATCCGTGTTTTCCCCACCCACCACCATTTCACGGAGTCCTGCCATGATGCGTATGTCCCGGATGCTGCTGCCCGCCGGAATCGCCGTTGCCACCTTGATTGCCGCCTGTGGTGGCGGCGAAGCGGCGAAGGAACAGGAAGGCGACGACAAGGACGACGCCACACCGGCTGTTGCCGTGTCGTTTGATCCTTCCACCATCACCGACGCCGAGCTCGCGCTCGGCGACTCGATCTTTCACGGCCTGATCGGTGCCACATCCTGTCAGTCCTGCCACGGCGCGGGCGGCGTGAATGGAGCGGCGGCGCCGAGCCTGGTGGACGACAAGTGGCTGCACAGCGACGGCAGCTTCGAGGGCATTCACAAGACCATCGCCTCAGGCGTGATGACGCCCAAGGAATTCTCTGGTGTCATGCCGCCGTTCGGCGGTGCGCCCCTCGACGCGGCCAAGCACAGAGCCGTAGCGGCGTACGTGTACAAGATCAGTCACAAGTAGGCGCAGTTCGTCCATCTTTCGTCAGGCCATCGAGACTCGAGATGTGCGAGTTGCGAGTCGAGAGCATGGGACTGAAATAGAGGGATGGGAGACCAGCAACCAATGATGTGAGAGACCCGAATCTCGGCGGCCAGGACCGCAGTTGTGGTTGACCGCAACCGCAGTCCTGGCAGCACACGATCGGGATTCTCACATCATTGGTTGCTGGTCTCCCATCCCTCTATTTCAGTCTCATCCTCTCACCATCCCACCATCCCATCTCACAGCCCTCAAGTCCCAACGCCCGAAGCAGTCGCAGACAGCGGCTCGTACTTCCGGCCGCGCCAGGCCGTGGGCGTCTTCAGCGTGCTCTGCGTCAGCCGCCACGCCGCCGCGGCATCCGCCAGCCACGAGGCCCAATACGACAGGCCACGGGTGCCGTAGCTGCCGCGCAGCGCCCACAGCATGAACCACCTGAGGCTCTGCGCCACCGCATTCACAATCAGCAGGCCCGTTCCCACGCGCGACGCCAGATCGGAACCGGTGGGACTCCACACCCCAGCGCGCCAGGTCACCAACAGGGCCAGCAGAATCGTCAGAGGCAGCGCTTGCACCAGCCATACCAGACAGACATCGAACCAGCGCAGCCACCAGCCGGTGGCGTCCTTGAGATCAAAGCTGCGTCCCCACTCACGCCACATCTCGCCCAGCGAGCGATAGGCGCTCACCTGAATGAGACGCGAGCCATCGAGAAAACCCACGCGCGCGCCATGACGCGCCAGATGCCGCGCCAGCGTCACATCGTCGGAGAATGAGGCCCGGGCCGGCGCGTAGCCGCCATGTTGCAGCAGCAACTCACGTCGCGCGAGAAAGCACTGGCCATTGGCCAGCACGCGATCGGGCGGTGGCTGCGTGGCGCCAGCCGCGCCGCAGCGATACACCAGGGTCACCAGCATGGCCGGTTGCACAAAACGCTCAGCCGCTGTCTGCCCAATGAACTGCGGCGCGAAGCTGGCCACATCGTAGCCATCCTGCTCGGCCGCATCCACCACGGCGCCCACCATGCCCGGGGCCGGCACCGTGTCGGCATCGATGCCCAGAACCCAGGTGCCGCGTGCCTCGCGCAGACCACTCTCCAACGCCCACACCTTCCCCACCCAACCCTGCGGTAACGGGTCGTCGGTGATGAGCCGGATACGCGGATCGCGCGCCGCGGCCGCCTGCACCAGCTCGCGTGTGCCGTCGGTGGATCGACTGTCCACCACCAGCACCTCGAGCAGCGGCGCGGTCTGCTGCATCAGCCCTTCGAGACACGGCCCCACGCGATGCGCCTCGTTGAGCGTGGTGACCATCACACTCACCGTGGTGTCGTCGCGCGGCGACAGACGTGGCGGCAGCGGCGGCCGCCGAGTGCGCCCGGGCAGCAGCCGGAGTGTGAGCACACTCAGCAGCACGGCCTGCACGAACAGCAGGCCAAGACCAAACAGGACGCCGGGCGACACGGAAGGCAGCATGCGCGGAAAACGGGGAGTCTGCAGAAAGTTTGCAGGGACCTGCAGTGGTCGAGCGGTGACAGATCGGGAGTGGCCGCCAGAACAGCGGCCAGCCACTCCCTGCCTGACCAATGGAAGGTGGCGCCCCGGCGGTTCCGGGGATAGGCTCTCACATGACTTCTGCTCCGGAATCGCTGGGTCAGCGGCTGCTCGCCAACTGGGCGCGCGTGCACCGCTGGCCGCTCGGCAAACAGCTTTTCAGCTGGGCCGTGGGACGTATGGCGCCCTATACGGGCACGGTGGGCGGGGTGTACACCGAGGTCCGGCCGGGCTTTGCGCAGGTCGAGCTGCGCGATCGCCAACGGGTGCGCAACCATCTCCGCTCCGTTCACGCCGTGGCGCTCGTCAACCTGGCCGAGATGACCAGCGGTGTCGCCCTGCTCACTGCTCTGCCGCGCGGGGTGCGAGGCATCGTGTCTTCGCTGGACATTCGCTATCTCAAGAAGGCGCGCGGCACACTCACCTGCTCCTGCACGGCCAGCGCCCCCGATGTCATCGACACACCACGCGACCATCCCGTCACGGCCGTCATTCGTGATGGAGCCGGCGATGTCGTGGCCGAATGCACGGTGCACTGGCGTCTCTCGCCACTGGACGTGTCGTGAACATGATGAACGCGCGACTGCACACGGCAGACATCGAGACGCCGTTCACCCGGCACGCCGGCGTGCGGGTCCCGCTCATCTGCGGCCCCATGTACCCGTGCAGCAACCCGGAGCTGGTGGCTGCGGTGAGCCGCGCGGGTGGTCTGGGCATCGTACAACCCATTTCGCTCACCTATGTGCACGGGCACGAGTTTCGTGCCGGCCTCCAGCGCATTCGCGAACTGAGCAACAATGCGCCCATAGGCTTCAACGCCCTCATCGAGGCGTCCAGTCGCACCTACCACGAGCGTATGCAGCGCTGGGTGGACATCGCGCTCGAAGAAGGCGTACGATTCTTTCTCACGTCGCTTGGCAATCCACGCTGGGTCTGTGAGCGGGTACACGCGGCAGGTGGGGTGGTGTACCACGACGTCACCGAACGCAAGTGGGCGCTCAAGGGGCGGGACGCGGGCGTCGATGGCCTGGTGGCCGTCAACCGCGAGGCGGGCGGACATGCCGGCGCGCGCAGTCCACAGGCGCTGCTCGACGAAGTGGCCGATCTCGGTCTCCCGGTGGTGGGTGCCGGTGGCGTGGGCAATGCACAGCAGTTTGTGGACATGCTGCGCATGGGCTATGCCGGTGTGCAGATGGGCACGCGCTTCATCGCCACCACCGAGTGCATTGCCGATCCGCGCTACAAGCAGGCCATCGTGAACGCGCAGGCAAGTGATGTGGTGCTCACCGAACGTCTGACCGGTGTGCCGGTGGCGGTGCTGCGCACGCCCTACGTCGAACGACTCGGCACCCGCGTGTCACCGCTGGCGCGCTGGATGTTTCGCGGACGACGCACGAAGCACTGGATTCGCAGCTGGTACGCGCTGCGTTCGCTCTATCGGCTCAAGCGCAGCTCCATTGCCGGAAGCAACAGTGACTATTGGCAGGCTGGACGCAGTGTCGAAACGATCGCCGACATCAAACCTGCCGGTGACATCGTGGCGGAATGCGAGGCATCCCTGCTGAACCACTCTCACCCAGAACGCACGTCACAGCACTCAGAACTGTGAATCGCGCCGCTGTTCGCTCAACCCTGTAGCGTAACATTCAACCCCACCCGACCATGCTTCCCATCTCCCTTCCCATCATCGTGCTGGCCGCTTCCGTCTCGGCCGCTCCCGCCCCGGTTGATCCGACCTCGGCGCCGCGTATCCAGACGGACATGTCGTTCTTCATCACCAGCGCTGGCCCGGGTGATGGCGCCAATCTCGGTGGCCTCGAGGGCGCCGACAAACATTGCGCCACGCTGGCCGAAGCGGCTGGCGTGCGAGGCAAGACCTGGCACGCCTATCTGAGCCAGCAGGCCGTGGGCGGCAAAGCGGCAGTCAACGCCCGCGATCGCATTGGCAAAGGCCCGTGGAAGAACGCCAAGGGTGTGGTCGTCGCCACGAGCGTTGACGACCTCCATAGCGACAACAACAAGTTGTCCAAGGAGAACAGTCTCACGGAGAAGGGCGCGCCGGTGAACGGACGCGGCGATCAGCCCAACACCCACGACATTCTCACCGGCTCCACACTCGACGGACGCGTACAGGCCGGCGATGGCGACAGTACCTGCAGCAACTGGACGAGCAACGCGGCCACGGGGTCGGCCCTGCTGGGCCATCACGACCGTCAGGGTGGCGGCGCCAATCCGACCTCGTGGAACTCAGCGCATGCCTCCCGTGGCTGCGGGCAGGACAACCTGCGCGCCACCGGAGGCGCGGGGCTGTTCTACTGCTTCGCGGTGTAGTCGAATCATATCGCCGAAGTCAAACGACCGACCGCATCAGCGGTCGGTCGTTTGCTTTCGTGGTGACGACTCCAATCAGTTCGCCGTACCGGCCTTCTGTCCCTGCAGCCAGTACCCGAACCAGTCCCGCAGACGGCCGAGTCGATCGACCAGCAGCCACGGCTCACCGGTGCGGCTCAGGTCATGATTGGAGCGCGGATAGCGAATGAGCTCCACCGGTACACCCTGCTTCTTCAGCGACATGAACCAGATCTCGGCACTGCCCATGGGCGTGCGATGATCCTCTTCGCTCTGCACGATCAGCATGGGCGTCTTGACCTTGTTCACATAGCGAATGGGCGAGAGCTCATCGTACAGCTTCTGGTTGTCCCAGGGCTTGCCATAGAACTCGAACTCCGTGAGCCCCTGCGCGTCGCTCGCGCCATACCAGTACGTCCAATCGGTGATGGTGCGGTCCGTCTGAATGGCCGCAAAGCGCGTGGTCTTGGTGGCCATCCACGTCGTCATGAAGCCACCGTACGAACCACCGGATGCGCCAAGCTTGGTCGCATCCACGTCGGGGCGCGCGGCCACGATGTCCACGGCCTTCATGAGGTCTTCGTAGTCCTCCATACCCCAGCGACCGCGCGTGCTGTAGGTGAAGTCGGCGCCGTAGCCGCTCGATCCGCGCGGGTTGGTAAACAGCACGAACATGCCCTGCGCGGCTAGGTTCTGGAACTCATCGAACCAGCCTTCACCATAGGCCGAGTGCGGGCCGCCGTGAATGTAGAGCACCAGCGGATACTTCCTGCCCGGCTGGTAGCCGTAGGGCTTCATCAGCCAGGCTTCAATCTCCACGTCGCCCACGCTCTTGTAGGTGAAGCGCTCGGCGTCGCTCCACACCACGTCGGCGTTCACGTCCTTGTTGAAGTTGGTGAGCTGTCGTTCGCCCGTGCCGTCGGCATTGGCCACGAACAGTTCCGTGGGGCGCGTGAGGCTGGTGGCAACAAAGGCCATCGTCCGACCGGCCGCGTCAAAGCTCATGCCGCGCACCTGACGGCGGCCACCAACGAGTTCCTTCGGTGCCGTCTTGCCCGTGAGATCGGCCTTCAGCACGGCCGAGCGACCGCCAATGTCAGCCGTGAAGTGCAAACCGTTCTTGAGCCACTCCATCGAACTCGGCTCGAACTGCCAGTCGCCCAACACATTCACCGGCGCGCCGCCGGCAACCGGAACCGTATAGATGCGCGCGCTCTTGGTGCGTGCGGGACGCCCCACAAAGGCCAGCTGCTTACCGTCGGGCGACCAGGTGAGATTCGACTCTGCACCCATCCATTCCATCAGCTTGCGCGGCGTTCCGCCGGCCACCGGCAGCAGATAGATGTCCGCGTCGTTGCGCTCCGCCTCATCGCGCACCTTGTCGTAGGGCAGCCTGGCCAGCGAATCGCGCTCGAGATCCACGACCGAGTCGGGACGCAGTCCCGCATCGGCAACAAAGGCGATCCACTGACCATCGGGGCTCACCGTCGCGCCGCGATGCGAGTAGGCCACGTTGGTGATCTGCGTCCGCGCCGTGTCACCCACATTTTGCTTGAACAGCTGCTGCGGGCGCCACACGCGCGGCGTGCGACGGCCCGGCACGAAGCCAGTGTTGTTGTTCTTGTAAACCATGTCCACGACATGGCGGCCATCGAAACGCGCTGGTACCGTCGGACGCGTGATGGCGTCGTATGGCGGACGCGCCATGGCCGGCATCTGCGCGAACACATCGGGCGTGGGTACGGTGGGAGCGGGCGTCACCGCGTCCGTGAAAACGGCAAAGCGGCCATTGGCCGGCATCGAGCCCGCGGGATACTCGGGCACCTGCACCGCTTCACCCGACGGCTGGTCGAGCCGGATGGCCCAGGTGTTGCCCCGGCCGCCCGGCCGCTGCGAGTTGAAGAACAGGTACTTGCCGTCGGGCGACCAGCGTGGGTTGCTGCTTTCGGTGCCAGGTGAGGTCCAGCGCTGCGGCTCACCGCCGGCCGTGCTCACCACCCACACTTCGCTGTGGCGACGATTATCGCTTTCCACGGCCCGTGTCACGGTCATGGCGACCTGCTTGCCGTCCGGCGAAACGGCCGGGCTGCTGACATTCACCACGCGATACCAGTCGCCCAGCATCATGGCCCGCGGGCCCTTGGGCAGCGATTGGCTGGCGCCGGCGGAACGGGGCGCCTGACCACGGCCGGCGCCCTGTGCCTCGGCGGCGATCGGCTGCAGCGTGGCCGAAGCGGCCAGCACAAGTGTGGATAGAGCAAAACTGTGACGACGCCGCCACGGGGCGGAGAGGATCGAGAGCACCATGCGTCGGATCCGGGAGGAAAGGAACGGGGGGAGGTGGGACGGGCCGCAGCCCGATGGCGAGAAAGCTAGACGGCTGGCGCCAGAAATGTGACGGTCGGCCAAACAAATCCTTGCCGAATTGCGTGTTCCCGCCTAGGATGTGGTCGACTGCGGAGGAGCGGCCCAGTCCCGAGGGGGTCCCTCATGCCCGGCATCCAGCCGGCCGTTGGGGGCGAGAACCGGTGAGAGTACCAGCAGCACTGCAGGCGTAGCAAATCGGCGAACGTCAGCCCGATGTCCCACCCATCTCGAGGAGGTGATCAATTGTCTAGCGAAAGTCCCGTAGCCGGCTCGTCCTGGGCACGCGATCTCCTGATCGGCGCCCGGTAACACGGGTACTCCGGTTCGGAATCCTCGAGCCGGCAGGGAATCATGAAGGGCCGCCCCGAGCAATCGGTGGCGGCCCTTCGTCGTTTCCGTCCAACAGCCCAGCGCGACGTCAGGGGGTGCGACGAGCCCTGGCGATGTCCGGCAGCGCCGCGTCGACACGACGCAGCAGCGCATAGGCGTACTCCATGGTGCCGCGGAAGAACGTGGGATCCACCTTGTGTGCCTCGTCACCCGCCTTGTGGTAGTCGGGGTGATCCTCCACGCCGAGATACAGGAACGGAATGCCGCGTGCGTGAAACGCGCCGTGATCCGATGAGTTGGTCCAATCGTCGCCGGGCTTGAGGTCCTTCGTGTCATGCCCGAAACGAATGGTCACGCGGGCGCCATTGGCCGCAGATTCGGCGACCGACTTGAGCATGGGCGTGTGTGACGTGCCTGCCACCCAGAGCGCTCCGGCATCCTGCCGCGACACCATGTCGAGATTGAGGTTCATGCCAATGGTGCTTAGTGGCAACGGTGGATTGGCAACAAACGCGCGGGCTCCCTGAAGCCCCGACTCCTCGGCATCGAAGAACGTGAGAATGACGTCATGCGTGGGCCGCTCGCGCATGAGCCGCTCGGCAATCATGAGCAACGTCACGCAGCCGGACGCATCGTCGTCTGCGCCATTGAAAACTTCGCCGTTCCGAATTCCGAGATGGTCATAGTGTGCACTGAGCACCAACGCGGGACCGCTGCCGGCAGTCCCCTTGATGCGCGCGACCACGTTGACACCATTGGTATCGGGGGACGCGTTGCGCGTGCGAATGACGAACGGATGTTCGTACGACGTACCCATCGGTTCGACCCCGATCGCGCGCAGTTCGGCAATCAGCCAGCGCCGAGCACGCGCGGCGCCTGGTGTACCGGCGCGTCGCCCTTCCATGGAGTCAGCAGCGAGCGCGTGCAGGCGCTGCATGAGTCGAGAGGTCGTGGCATCCGGCGCAGGTGAAGCGCTGCTGGTCCCGCCGCTTTGCGCGTCGACACTGCGCGCAACACTGCACAACACCAACGCGAGCGCTGACAGCATGGTTGTCCGCCGCATGCAACCCACCGAAAGACGCATGTCGCTTTCTCCAAGAAGGAATTGATCGTGTGATGATATGACGATGCTCTGATGAATGCTAATGCGAAAGTACGCACACAGTACTGACCTGCTCAGAAGTGAGAGGGCCGTACCTGTACAACGCGTGTGGCACCACCCAGTCAACGTCGAGTAACGAATGCATTGCAGCGAGTAGTGCGCTCAACGATAGTGCGCCCTCCTCGTTGGTTCACCCTACCCCCAACATCCGCATGCATTGCACACCACCGCCGCGCGCACGCGCGGCCCTGATGCGCATCTTGCCCCTGATTGCGGCCATGACGGCCGCTCCGGGCATCGTACAGGACATCGGCGCACAAGCGTCAGGTACGGCGCAACCGGCATCACGCCGCGCGCGCATCACCGGACGTGTACTCGACGCCGCGTCGGGCCAACCCGTTCAGGGCGCCAACGTCCAGATCGTCGGAACATCCGTAGCCGCCACCACCAATGAAGACGGACGCTTTGCCATTCCGTCGGCACCGGTTGGCGTGTACAGCGTCGAAGCGCGACGCATCGGCTTTGGCAATTCCGTAAAGGAGAACGTGCGACTGGTGGCCGACAGCGTCCTCACGCTGACGTTTGAGCTCACGGTCAATCCGCTCCGCCTCAACGAAATGGTGGTCTCGGCCTCGCTCGATCCCACCTCGGGTCGCAAGACGCCGTACACGGTGGACAAGATCACCAGTGAGAACCTGCCGGTGGCCCCCACTACGTCGGCAGCAGGTGCACTCATCGGCAAGGTGGCCGGTGCGACCATCATCCAGGCCAGTGGTGCGCCGGGCTCCGGTGTGTACGTCCAGCTGCGCAGCCCCGTCTCGCAGTTCAAGAGCACCTCGCCCCTGTACGTGGTGGACGGTGTGTTCCTCAACAGCACGCAGGCGGTGACCACGCAGGACATCGAGTCGATGGACATCGCGTCCATCGAGGTCATCAAGGGTGCGGCCGCCGCGTCGCTCTATGGATCGCGCGCAGCGTCCGGTGTCATCTCCATCACCACCAATCGCGGCAAGAATCTCGCGCTTGGCCAGACGCAGTTCACGGTGCGCAACGAAGTAGGCGGCGACCAGATCGCAAAAACGCTGGAGAAGCCACGCGCGCATCAATACCGGGTGAACGAACTCGGACAGTATGTGAACGCCCAAGGGGCCGTGGTGAGCCGTAACCAGCGCGTGGTGCAGGCCAATGGCATCATGGAGAATGCGTACATCGATCCACTCTATGATCACGTGGACCAGTTCTTCCGCCCTGGCACCTTCAATACGCAGACTTTGACGCTGCAGCAGAATAGCGCGAGCACCAACTTCAATCTGTCGTACACGCGCAACCAGCAGCCGGGTGTGGTGGAGAACAGCAATGGCTTCCTGCGTCAGAGCATTCGCCTGAACGTGGACCATCGCCTGCGTGATGCCCTGCAGGTGGGCATGTCGGTCTCGCACACGCGCGGCAATGAAGATCCGTCGCAGATCTCGTTCTCTGACCTCTACCGGATCAATCCGGATGTAAACCTGCGCGCTCCCGATCCAACCGGGCAGAGTCAATACATCATCATTCCGGACTCCACCGAAACCCGGACCAACCCGCTCTACCGTCAGGGCTTCAACGACAACACCACGCAGCGCATGCGCACGCTGCTCAACGTGAATGCGTCGTACCGGCCATTCTCCTGGCTCAGCCTCGATGGATTTGCCAGCTATGATCGCGGCGACCGTCAGGTGACCAACTACACACCGCGTGGGCTCATCAATCTGAACGGCGAGGGCACCACACTGGGCGCCCTGACCATCGTCGATGACGACGTGGACGGCATCAACGCGCAGGGTGGCGCCAGTGTCATCAAGGCCTTCGGTGGTCTCACTACACGGCTCGCGCTCCGCGGTGAGATGCAACGGGAGCAGAATCCCTACCTTGAGACCTCCGGCACGGACTTCACGATTACGGGCATCAAGGACATGGATGTAGCCCGCACGAAGAACGTCACGTCCGGTTACACCGACCGCCGCACCAACGCGGGCTTCGTCAATCTTGGCCTCGATTACAACGGCAAGTACGTCGGCGATGTGCTCTACCGCCGTGAAGGCAGCTCGCTCTTCGGTCCAGAAAGCCGGTGGAACACCTTCTACCGCGCCTCGGCCGCCTGGCTGATGAGTGAGGAAGGCTGGTGGAATATTCCGGCGCTCAGCCTGTTCAAGTTGCGCTACAACATCGGTACCGCCGGTACACGCCCCGACTTTGCTGACCAGTACGCCGCGCTTGGCATCGACGGTACGGGTGCCGTAACGCGTCAGGCGCTCGGTAACCCCTTCCTGCGTCCCGAGATCGCCACAGAGCAGGAATACGGCATGGACGTGATCTTCAAGAATCGCGTGCAGTGGTCGCTGGTGTTCGTGGACGTCATGTCCAAGGACAATCTCATCAGCATGCCGGCGTCCGGTCTTTCCGGCTTCAATACGGTGGAGCTCAACAGCGGTGTGACCACCGGCAATACCATCGAAACCACGCTGCAGGCGCAGTTGCTCAACAACCCCAAAGGTCTGCAGTGGGACGTGCTCTTCACGGCTGACAAGCGTCGCAACTTCGTGTCGGAGTTCCCGCGCACCTGCTACACCGAAGGCTCGTTCTACCGTTGCCAGGGCAATCGCATTGCCACCTTCTGGGGCAACCGCCACGTGCGGGACAAGGCCAGCCTGCCTACGGTTCATGCCAACAACCAGGGCGCCTTCGACATCAACGACGAGGGCTACGTCGTGCCCGTCGGTGCCGGCAACACCTGGCGCGATGGCAAGGCCAAGAACCTCTGGGGCACCACGGTCAACATCGATGGCCGCAGCTATGCCTGGGGCCGTCCGATCTTCGAGATTGATCCCACGACTGGTCAGCGCTGGTACGGTCAGATCGGTGATGGCAATCCCGATCTCCAGTTCGGCTTCGGCAACACCTTCCGCTACAAGGGCTTCCGTGTGTACGCGCTGTTCAACGGCCAGTTGGGCGGTGATGTCTACAATCAGGTCAAGCAGACGCTCTACGCCACCAATGACCACATGGACGTGGATCAGACGGGCAAGGCGGAAGACAGCAAGAAGCCAACGGCCTACTACAGCACCTCGCTGGCCGATGGCAACAACAACTACGGCCAGGTCTTCGTGGAAGACGGCACCTACGCACGCCTCGCCGAGTTCACGCTGGGCTACATGTTCGACGCCCGCCAGCACGCGTGGCTGCGCCGCACGGGTGCGAGCCGCATGCAGCTCGACCTCGTGGGTCGCAACCTGCTGACCTTTACCAAGTACTCCGGTCTCAATCCGCAATCGGGCCCCTACTCGGCCCGTGTCGACAACACCGTGTATCCGCTGCTCCGCACGTGGACCATGGCAGCCACCCTGAACTTCTGATCTGCATGTCCACTTCTCTCTTCTCGCGACGTGGGCGGCTTCGCACCGCGGCCCTCGGCCTCGCGGCCGCCGGCACGGTGCTGGGTGTGGCCGGCTGTCAGTCGCTCGATGTCACCAACCAGAACACGCCGGACATCGACGGTGTGTTCACTAGCGGCGCCAATCTTGAGGCGGCGCTGTTGGGCTCCTGGCGCGCCTTCTGGGGGGTCGCGCAAGGTGCACGCGGCACCACCACGACGGCGCCCTACCCCGTCAAGCAGTTGTCCGTGCTCGGCAACGAACTCACCACGGCCGATCTCGACACGTACATCATCTCGCAGGAACCACGCGTTGCCATCGACAACCGCGATCAGGGCGGCTGGACCAACCGCAAGCCCTGGTACGACCTGCTCGAGAGCATGGCCTCGGCCCGCGAAGCCTATCAGGCCATCGAGAACAAGGGCCTCAAGATCGGCACCGTAAATACCCAATATCCCAACGGGCAGGACACACCGCGGGCCAAGGTCTTTGCCAAGTTCCTCATCGGCGTCGACAACCTGTATCTCGGATTGCTCTTCGATCAGGCCTTCATCACCGATGAAAAGACCGACGTCTCCACCTTTGTGTACGAGCTCAAGCCGTACAACGAAGTGCTGGCCAATGCCGAGCGCATCCTGCGCGAAGCCATTGCCGAGGCGCGGGCGGCCGAGAACTTCACCATTCCGGCCACCTGGATCAACGGCCAGACCTACACGCGAGACGAGTTCATTCGTGTCATGTACTCATACATCGTGCGTGGTCGGGTGTATGGCGCGCGCACGCCGGCCGAGCGGGCGTCGGTCAACTGGAACGGGGTGCTGACGCTGCTGGACTCGGGCATCACGCGCAACTTTGCCCAGCAGGCCGATCTGCTCATCGGTGCCACCTCATCGGCGTACTACCAGTACTCGTACCTGCAGACGAACGGCCGCACCAACAACCGCCTCATCGGCCCCGCTGACACCAGCGGTGCCTATCAGGCTTGGTTGGCGCAGCCGTTGGGCTCACGCAATGCGCCGCGCTTCGTGACACCGGACCGCCGCATTCATGGGGCCACGCCCACCACGGCGGGACGCTACTTCGGCCTCCTCACCACGCAGACCATGACCACTGTGCGTGGCACGTACATGCTTTCGCAGTACCGTAACGTCCGCTACTTGCTGCCACCCTCCAACAATTACCATCAGGTCGGGCTCATCACCACGATGAGCACCCAGGAGATGATGTTCATCCGCGCCGAGGCCCTGTATCGTCTCAACCGGCGGGCAGAAGCGGCGGCACTCATCAATCCCACGCGTATTGCGTCCAACCTGCCGGCGGTGGACGTCAACGGTCCGCCACCGGGACGCGCCTGCGTGCCCAAGCGGGATGACGGCAGCTGTGGTGATCTGTTCGACGCCCTCCAGTACGAGAAGCGTATCGAACTCTTCCCCACCGAGGCCATCATCGCTTTTGCCGACGCACGTGGCTGGGGCAAGTTGCTCCCGGGCACACCCATGCACTTCCCGGTACACGGTCGTGAGCTCGAGACGCTTGGCCTGCCCTACTACACCATTGGTGGCGGTGGTCCGGGCAGCGCGCCCTGATAGTCGTCCCGACCTAGCATGAACAAGTGAGGGGCGCCTCCCGTTACCCGGGAGACGCCCCTTACTCATAACCCAAAGCTCACAACTCCACGCCGCAATTCTAGGGTTCTTCGCTCAGATTGGCGCATCCAAAGCCCGTCCGGTCTCCCGGCACCTGGGACGGCTCAAACAGGCGCACGTAGTAGCGCTTGCCGGTCTCCAATTTCGAAATGCGCGCCGTGGCGTCACCCGTGCCGTCGTTGCGCGTAAGGATCTGACGGAATGCCGCGCCTGCTGCCACGGGACGGCCTTCGTCCCCACAGGAGCCGGCCACGATGTCCCATGCCAACTGACGATTGATGGGCGCGTTGCGAATGCTGAGGCGGGCACGCGAGTCCTTGCCACCCTGCGGCTCCACACGCAGGTCCGCGGCGCCGCGCAGTCCGTTCAAGGTGGACATGGTGGCCGACCACTTGCCGGACTTGCCAGCGACGGCCGCGCTGTCCTGCGCGCGAAGCGCCGCAGGCGCCACAAGCACAGACAGACCAGCACAAAGTGCGAACCGAACGACGGGAGACAGTGACTTCACGAAGTACTCCGGATCAACGCGGGGAGTGTCAGGATGGAACCACCTACACATTCTATCCTCTCGCGGTTCTGGCGCCATCCTTTGTGCCCGGACGCAAAAGGCGTGGCTCTGGCGCAAGCTGGTGGGATAGTGCGGCTATTCCAACTCGCGCCAGCTCGCGGCAGCACACGCAATCACCGCCGCCGAAAATGCCAGCGAAGACCAGTGAAACTGACCGACGACCAACGTGGGGATCTGCGGCAGCGCAAAGACCAATGCGGCGAGGATGGCGCCAGCGCGTCGACGCTTGCTCAGCAACCACCATGCGGTTGCGCTCGTGCCCAATGCCAACACCGCGCGCAAATACATCTTGGGCTTGAGCTCCTCGTACGTCACACCCTCGGGCAGATTGGCCGGCACGTCGAACAGCGCAAGAAACACAAGACCAAGCACACCGCCGACTATGCCCGCCGCAAACAACCAGGTGAGCAAGTGCAGCGGCCACGACGCCGGCGCGGGCTCCGGTTCACTGCGCACCGGCGATTCCTCAAACTCCACCACAACCGGCACCTGCGCCGCCGGTGCGACACCGCATGAGACACTGTGTGAGACACTCTGTGCCTCCCCCGCCAACGGCGTTGTCACCTCGCCGCGCTCACCAACTCGCTCGTCCATCACCAGGCCCGCTCAACCCCCGTCCAATCCACGAACGCGCCGCTGCGATCGCGAGCCAGGCGTTCGCACTGCATCAGGAGGCCTGATGCAACATCCGCCAGTTCCACGCTGCGCTCCTCGTCTGCGGGCACATCTTCGTCTTCGGCCACGTGGCCTGCGCCAAGCACCAGCGCACTCGCATTGCCCAGACAGAGCACCACCCGCTCCTCGCGCAAGTCGTGCGCCAGCGCGCGCACCAGCATGTGCAGTCCGGCGGCGCTTGCGCTCTCCGCGTAATCCCCACCAAGCTGCTTGTCCTTGAGCGAGCCGCGCTCGCTGCTCACCACCAGCACCCGCGCCCCGTCCCCTCGCGTGAGCCAGGGCAGCAGCGTGCGAATCAACAGCACCGGGGCCACCGCGTGTCGCCGGTAGTGCTCCGTCAGTCCCGTGGAGGTCATGGTGGACAAGTGTGCGTCCCGCGCAGCATCGCGTACCCGCTCATGCGCCCCGAGCTCTACCGGCCCCAGTACCACCAGGTCGAGCGAATCGGTGAGACTCTCCAGCACCGGCACCACATCGGCCACACTCGAGGCGTCCGCCGGTTCAAATGGCAGCAGCTCGAGCCCACCGAACTCCGCACGAAGGTCGGCCAACTCCGGTACACGCGCCGGATTGCGACAGGCGGCATACACGCGGTCGCCACGCGCCAGGCACTGGCGCACCAACTCGATGCCCAGGGGATGTGCGGCTCCCGTCACCAGCGTGCGACGTGCACCAAGGGCGTTCATGACGCCGCTCCTTCCGAGCGCGACGCGTCAATCACACGCGCCACGGCCTCCACCGTCGCATCAATCTCGATGGGCCGGTTGGCGCCCTCTGACGCCTCGCGTTCCTGATGCATGCTCACCAGAATGCCCGGGTCCTTGAGCACATGACCGGTGAGCACGGCCACGACGCGATCGCTGGCACGCACGACACCACGCGACACCAACTGCCGGACACCGGCCACCGACGCCGCACTCGCCGGCTCGCAGCCCACTCCGGCCGCATCGATGACACGCTTGGCCTCCAAAATGTCCTCGTCGCTCACACTCAGTACGAGCCCATCGGTTTCGCGAATGGCGCGCACCGCCCGATCCCACGACGCCGGATCACCAATGCGAATGGCCGTGGCCACGGTGTCCGCCTGCATCTTGTGCCGCGTGGCAAAGCCCTCGGCAAAGCCACGCGCAAACGGCGACGCGCCCGCAGCCTGCACCGACACGAGACGAGGCACGCGCGCAATGAGGCCCAGTGCCGCCGCTTCGCGCAGCGCCTTGCCAAAGGCCGCCGTGTTGCCAAGGTTGCCCGCCGGCAGCACGATGAAATCCGGCGCATCCCAGCCGAGCTGCTGCAGCAGCTCGAACACGATGGTCTTCTGCCCTTCCACGCGCCACGGATTGATGGAATTGAGCAGATAGATGCCCAAGTCTTTCGACGCGGCCTGCACAAGGCGCAGACACTCGTCGAAGTCGCCGCGCACCAGCAGCGTGCGCGCCCCATAGGCCAGCGTCTGCGCCATCTTGCCCATGGCCACCTTGCCGGCTGGCACGAACACCAAACCCGGTATGCCGGCCTGCGCCGCATAGGCCGCCAATGATGCCGAGGTGTTACCGGTGCTCGCACATGCCACCGCCCGCGCCCCAATACGCGCCGCCTGCGTGGCGCCCACGGTCATGCCGCGATCCTTGAACGACCCCGTGGGGTTGTAGCCCTCGTGCTTGAGCAGCAGCCCGTCGCATCCGGCGTAGGTCTGCACGCGCGTGCGCGCCAGCACGGGTGTATTGCCCTCCGGATGACTTACCATGGCCGTGCCAACGCTGGGCATGACCAGCGAGGCAAACCGCCACACGCCGGACGCATGGCCGCCACCAGCCACCGCAGGCAGCGCACAGCAAGGGCCCGCGAATTGCTGGCGCATGGCCATCGCCGTAAGCGGTGCACCCGCCGCATCGACCGGCGCCCGATGCACGATGGCCAGCAGGCCACCGCAGGCCGGACAGGCCGGTGACGCGTCGTGCTCGTGCAGCGTTTCCCCGCAGACATCGCAGCGCTGCACACTCAGTGCGCCCGCCGCTTCATGCGCAGACAGAAACAGCGAATCGTGAGCGGCCATGGTCAGGCGGGCGTGAGTTGAAGAATGTCGTTGAGCACACCGGCGGCCGTGACTTCCGGCCCGGCGCCGGGACCGGTGATGACCAGTGGATACTCGCGGTATCGACGCGTGGTGAACACGATCTGATTGTCCGTGCCACGCAGGCTGGCCAGCGGGTGACTGCGGTCCACCGCCTGCAGACCGACGCGCACCGCACGACTGGTGGCCCGCAACACATAGCGCAGTACCTTCCCCTGCCGCTCGGCGGCCGCCTGACGCGCGGCCCAGACAGCGTCCTGCTCATGCAGCGTGGCCAGAAAGCGGGCCGTTGTGAGCTGGCGCGCCGCTTCGGGCACCAGCGACTCGACCTGCACATCCGACAGCTCGCCTTCAAAGCCCATCAGGCGGGCGAGAATGAGCGCCTTGCGCGCCACATCCATGCCGGACAGGTCGTCACGCGGATCGGGCTCCGTGTAGCCACGCTGCATGGCTTCACGCAGTGCCTCGCTGAACGCGCGTCCCGCACCAATCTGCGTGAGCAGGAATCCCAGCGTACCCGACGTGCAACCCTCGATGCGCAGCACCTGATCCCCCGTCTCCACGAGCTTGGCAAAGCTGTCCATGACCGGCAGACCGGCGCCCACGGTGGTCTCGTGCAGAATGCGCACCCCCTGCGCCGCGGCGGCCGCGTGCAGCGCCGCCACTTCGCCACGCGCCGCAGCCAAGGGTTTCTTGTTGGCCAGCACGATGTCCATCTCGCCGCCCACCGCGGCGCGCAACGCCGGCAATGTTTCGTCCGCGGTGAGGTCCACAAGCACCGGCTGCGCCAGTGCATGCGACGCAATGTACTGCACGGCCTGCGTGGCCTGACTCTTGTGCGCCGACGGCAGCGACGCCAGCGCGCCGCCCGCCGCCTTGTGTTTGACGGCCTGCTGCAGTTGCGCCGCCGACAAGCCATCGGGTTCAAACACGAAGCCGCTGCGATCGATGAGCCCAACCACCGTGGGCTTCACGCGGCGCCGCGTGCGCGGCAGCATGCGCAGCAACTCGCGCCCGATCTGCCCCACACCCAGCAGGACCACATCGAGGCGGTCGCGGCTTCGTGTGCCGCCACCGCCGATCTTGTCCAGCTGAAACTCGTCGTGCACCGCCTGCGCAGCCATGACCGCCTGCGCTTCATCAATGACCACCGAGATGTTGAGCTCACTCGAACCCTGCGCAATGGCCACGATATTCACACCCGCCTGCGAGAGCGAGGAGAACATGCGCGACGCAATGCCAGGGGTGCCGGCCATGCCAAGACCCACCACCGCCAGCGTCGCCATGCCGGTCTGCACGGCCATGCCTTCGAGTTCACGACGGGCCAGTTCACGCTCAAAGGCCTGCTCAAGCGCGACGCGCGCATCATCGCCGCGCTCGGCCGGAATGCACAGGCAAATGCTGTGCTCCGATGACGCCTGCGAAATGAGCGTCACCGAAATGCCCGCTTGCTGCAGCGCGGCGAAGGTGCGTGCGGCGATGCCAGGCACACCCAGCATACCATTGCCGGTCACGGTAACCAGCGCCTGCTGCCGCACGATGCTCAGCGCCTTGACCGGATACTTGTCGAGCGTGTGCCGTGTACTGATCTCGGTGCCCGGCGCATCCGGCGTGGCAAAGGGACGCACAAACACCGGCACCGCCGTGCGCGCCAGCGGAATGAGCGCCCGCGGATGCAGCACCTTGGCGCCATAGTACGCGAGCTCCGCCGCCTCTCGCACATTGAGCTGCGGCACGATGCGCGCCGACGGCACGAGCCGCGGGTCGGTGGTCATGAGACCCGGCACGTCCTTCCACAACGTGATGCGCTCGGCCTTGAGGGCCCGCCCCAGCACGGTGGCCGTCAGATCACTGCCACCGCGGCCCAGCGTGACTAATGCGCCGCTGCTGGTGCCACCAACGAATCCCGGCACCACGGGAATGATGCGCCGCGCGAGCAGCGGCTGAATGCGGGCGCGCACCTGCTTGTCCGTGGCCGCCAGATCAGGGAACGCGTTGCCAAACACGCCGTCCGTGAGAATCACCTCGGCGGCTTCGACATAGCGCGCCTTCACACCACGCGCCACGAGTCCCGCCACCACCAGGCGCGCCGAGAGTTGCTCGCCGCGCACCACCAGAAAATCGCGGGTGCGTGGCGTGAGCTCACGCAGACTGGCCACACCATGGGCCAACGCCTGCAGCTCGGCAAACACCACATCCAGCTCGGCGCAGAGCGCCTTGCGCTCCGCCTGCCGCGTCATCACGCCGTTGGCCACGGCATGATGCCGCAGACGCAGCGCGTCCACCGCCTTGTCCACTTTGGCCACATCACCGCGCAGGGCGGTATCGGCAATGTCCAGCAGCGCGTCGGTAACGCCTGCCAACGCCGAGACAACCGTGACCACACGTGACGATGGGGCGTCGGCAATGAGGCCGATGGCATGCCGGACTGCATCGGCATCGGCCAACGACGCCCCGCCGAATTTGAAGACCTCCACCGCGCCCGTCGTGCCCCGGGTGCCTCGCGTAGCGGCACGGCGGGACGATGGTTTGCGGGAGGACGGTTTACTGGCGGAGCGGCTCGGCATGGGTCAACGGGTCTGGGGACATTTTACGGGACTTCCGACTCTAGTTCGCGCCGCCTTCCCTGTCCACACCCGTGTCTCCCTGCATACCTTTCACCTTGCACATCCTCGTGTCGCCATTCGGGCGGCCATTGGCAACACCGGCCCCACGTCATGACCGCACCCGCTACTGCGCCCCAGAATCCCTTTGCCCCTGACGCACCGGCCCTTCCGGCCCGCATCCGCGGCCTCGCCCGTCTGGCGCAGAACCTCGCCTGGAGCTGGAACCGGGAAGCCCGTTCGCTCTTCAAGGCTATCGACGAAGCCCTCTGGTCGCGACTGCGCCACAATCCCATCACCTTGCTTCAGCAGGTAGCACCCGCTCGGTTGCTGGAACTGGCCCAGGACGACGTGTTCCTCGCGCGCTACGACCGGGCTATGCAGTGGCTGGCCGCCGAGCAGTCGGACGAGCACACCTGGTACGCCCGCAGCTTCCCCGACCTGCGCGGCAAGACCGTCGCCTACTTCTGCGCGGAATTCGGCATTCACAACTCCGTGCCCATCTACTCGGGCGGCCTCGGCGTACTGGCCGGCGACCACCTGAAGACGGCCTCCGATCTTGGTGTGCCGCTGGTAGCCGTGGGCATTCTGTATCGCAACGGCTACTTCGACCAGCACATCCGCGTCGACGGCAGGCAGGAGGACTCCGATGCTCGCATCAGCTTCCGCGACGTGCCGATCACGCCGCTGCCGGGCCGCAATGGCGCGAAGCACCTGGTGACGGTCAACACCTTTGGCCGTGACATTCACATTCGGGTGTGGACCATGCAGGTCGGGCGTGTGACGGTGTACCTGCTCGATTCCGATCTCGAGGAGAACCATCCCGACGACCGTCCCCTGCTCTCCAAGCTGTACTCCGGTGGGCCCGCCATGCGTCTCAGACAGGAGTGGTTGCTGGGTGTGGGTGGTGTCCGCGCGCTACGTGCGCTTGGCATTCACCCGGCGGCCTGGCATGCCAACGAAGGCCACGCGGCCTTCATGATGGTCGAGCGCGTGCGCGAACTCACCAAACAGGGACTGGGTTACACCGAGGCCGTGAAGCAGGTACGCAATGCGAGCGTGTTCACCACGCACACGCCCGTCCCGGCCGGACACGATCACTTCCCGACGCACGATGTGCGGGCCTGCGCCAACGGCGTGTGGAACGACATGGGCATCGACGTCGAGACCTTCCTGCGCATCGGCTTCCATCCCGAGTCGGGCAGCGAGGTATTTCACATGACGGCCGCCTCGGCACGGTTGTCGCGGCACGTCAATGCCGTCTCCCGTCGACACGGCATTGTCACGCGCGAGATGAGCCGCTCGCTCTGGGCCAATCGTCCGGCGGAACAGGTGCCCGTGGGACATGTCACCAATGGCGTGCATCTCGCCACCTGGATGGCCAATCCCATCATGCGCCTGCTCGACGAGCATCTCGGGCCGGCGTGGGGCCACAGCAACGACGCCGCGCTCTGGGAAGAAGTGCTCACACTCGACGACGAGCGGCTGTGGTATGTGCATCAGCGCCTCAAGCACACGCTCATGCGGCTGGTGCGTGAGGAGGCGCGGCGGGCCTTTGCGCGCGGCGCCATGGAGTCCACGCAGCTCGTGGGCGCGGGTACTCTCCTCGACCCGAACACGCTCACCATTGGCTTTGCACGGCGCTTTGCGACGTACAAGCGCGCCAATCTCATCTTCCGCGATGTGGAGCGTCTGCGCCGTCTCGTGACCGACCCGTCGCGTCCGGTGCAGATCGTGTTCGCCGGCAAGGCGCATCCGGCCGACACGCCGGGCAAGCAGGTGTTGCAGAGCGTCTACCAGTTTACGCGCGATCCGCGCTTCGAGGGCCGCGTGGCCTTCGTGGAAGACTATGGCATGCACCTCGCGCATCTGCTCGTGCAGGGTGTGGACCTGTGGCTCAACCTGCCGCGCGTTCCGCTTGAGGCGTCGGGCACCAGCGGCATGAAGGCCGCACTCAACGGTGTGCCGCAGCTCTCCACCATTGATGGCTGGTGGGAAGAGGGCTACGAGGGCAACAACGGCTGGGCCATCGAACCGGAAGTGGACGACGACGCCGGATGGAATACGGCGCAGCGTCTGTACGACCTGCTCGAGAAGGAAGTGGTACCACGCTACTACGAGCGCGATCGCAACGAGCTGCCGCGTCGCTGGCTGGTCATGATGAAGCATGCCATCCGGGTGGCGGGCCAGCAGTTCACCTCGCGGCGCATGGTGGAGCAGTATGCCCGCTCCTACTATGCGCCGGCCATGATCGGGCTCAGCACGCCTGACGATCCGCCGGTCAACTGAGCATGACACTTCCGGGCTTGGGCTCACCCTTGGTGCGTGCGCCAGCCGACGGCGCGCCCACCATCGTGCACCTCACGGCCGAGTACTCCCCGTTTGCACGCAGCGGCGGACTCGGTGAGGCCGTCATGGGCCTCGCCGAGTGCCAGGTGCGCGGTGGCGCCAACGTGGTGGTGTTCCTGCCACTCTATCGCACCGTGCGCGACCATGCGCCGGACCTCGCTCCCCTGGGGCGTCCGTTGCAAATCGAACTCGGCTTCCGCGGCGAAGAAGTGCGCTTCTTCCGCGAGGTGCATCCACGCAAGGGGCCCAAGGTCGTGTTCGTGGACATCCCCAGTGCGTTCGCGCGCGGTGGCCTGTATGGCGAAGGCGGCAAGGACTACACCGACAACGCCAGACGCTTCGCGCTGTTCTCGCGCGCCGTGCTGGATGCCATTCCGCGGCTCATCAGCGGCCCGGTGCTCGTGCACGCCAACGATTGGCATACCTCGCTGGCGCTGCTCTACATGCGGAGCTACGCCGGTCTCGATGCCCAGTACGCCGGGACCCCCACGGTGTTGTCGGTACACAACGCCGGCTACCAGGGACACTTTCCGGCGTCCATGCTGAACGACTGCGGCATTCCGCCCGAGGTCTTCAACTTCCGGCATGCCGAATGGTACGGACGTATCAATCTGCTCAAGTGCGGACTGACCTTTGCCGATCAAGTGGTGACCGTGAGCCCCACGCACGCGCAAGAACTGCGCACGGCGGGCGGTGGCTTTGGCCTGCACGAAGTGTTTCAATGGCTGGGCAACCGCTTCGGCGGCATCACCAACGGCATCGATCAGCAGGTCTGGGATCCGGCCACCGACGATCAGATCACGGCCAACTATTCGGTCGCCGATCTGTCCGGCAAGCAGCGCTGCAAGGCCGCGCTCCAGCGCTCCTTCGGACTGCCGCAGCGCAAACGCACGCCGCTGTTCGGTTTCACCGGACGCATCGTTTCGCAGAAGGGCCTCGATCTCATGCTCGGCTCGCACGAGATCTGGAATCTCGATGCGCAGTTCGTGTTCCTTGGCGCCGGCGAAGCCCGCTATGAGCGGGCCCTGCTGGAGCTGGCGCGGGCGAGGCCGCGCCACGTAGGCGTGCAGCTCGATTTCACCGATCGCCTTGAGCATCGCCTCATGGCGGGCGCAGACATCTTTCTCATGCCCTCGCAGTACGAACCCTGCGGGCTCACGCAATTGCGGGCGCAGCGCTACGGCGCCCTGCCGGTGGGCCGACGCGTGGGCGGCATAGCCGACACCATCGATGACGACGCGAGCGGCTTCCTGTTCGACGAGTACGATGCACGCGCACTGGACCGCGGCATCACGCGCGCCCTCGCGCGCTTCCACGATCCGCGCGCCTGGCTGCCCCGTATGCAGACCGCCATGCGCCGCGACTTCAGCTGGGAGCGGTCGGCCGAGCGCTACGCCGAGGTGTATCGTCGGGCGCTGGACATCGCGCGACGCCGCGGCTGACCGGGCGCAGCATGCATTGGCTTGTCGTGCATCAGCATCTGTACCAGCCACCTCGTGAAGATCCGTGGATGGAGCTGGTGCCGCGCGAAGCCTCGGCCGCGCCCGACCACGACTGGAACGCACGCATCACCCGCGAGTGCTACGCGCGGCAGGCTGCGGCCGAGCGCTGGGTGCAGCACAAAGCCGCGCACGGCCCATCGGCCGTCATCGACCCTGATGCGCGGGCTGGCCTGGCCCAGGTGGTGAATCTGTACGCGTGGTGCTCGTTCGACGTGGGACCCACGCTCTGCGAATGGCTCGAACGCGAGGCGCCTGACACCATGCGCGCCATGCAGCAGGGTGACGCCGCAAGTGTGGCGCGTTGGGGGCACGGCAATGCCATGGCCGCCCCGTATCATCATGTCATCCTGCCGCTGGCCTCACCGCGTGAACGGCGCACCGAAATCCGCTGGGGTCTGCGGGACTTCCAGCGTCGCTTTCGTCGCGAGGCCGAAGGCTTCTGGCTGCCCGAGTGCGCGGTGGATGAGGCCACGCTCGACGCACTCGCTGACGAAGGCCTGCGCTTTGTCATACTGGCTCCCTATCAGGTGGAAGGCCATGACGGACGCGGCCTGCCACTGCGTTGGCAGGGCAGCGGCGGACGCTCGCTGACCATTCTGCCCTACGACGGCAGTCTCGCCGGCGACGTCGCGTTTGGGGGCCTGCTGCGCAACGCCGAGGCGCTGGCCTCGCGCTTCACGCCATTTCGTGACTGGCCCCGTGAGCAGCTGGCGCGCGAACCGCGGGCCACGACGCTCTGCACCGACGGCGAGACGTTCGGGCATCATCACGCGGGCGGGGAAGTCACGCTGCTCGACGCACTGCGCAGGGTAGCAGAGCGCAACGGGACCGCATCACAAGGGCCGCAGACTCTCCTCGTCAATGCCGCCACGCTGGTGGCGCGTGTCCCCGCCACCACGACGGTGCGCCTCGTCTCACCCTCAGCGTGGAGCTGCGCACATGGGGTGGAGCGTTGGCGCAGCAACTGTGGCTGTCGCCTCGATGGCAATCGTCCGCCACAACAAGGCTGGCGTGGCCCGCTGCGCGACGCGCTCACTACGCTGGCAGAACGCGCGCATGCGCAGTACGAACACGAGGCGCGCTCGCTGTTTGCCACCGATCCGTGGGCGGTGCGTGATGCCTACGGCGAGGTGGTGTCGGAAGATGGCGACACGCTGGAGACCTTCGTTCGCGCGCAGCTGCGCCCGATGGCCGACAGCGCACAGGAAGCGCAGCCGTTGCTGCGGGCCCGTGAGCTGCTCGAACTCGAGCGCGCCACACTCCGGCTGTTCACATCCTGCGCCTGGTTCTTCGACGACGTCGATCGCATTGAGGTTCGGCAGGTGCTGCGCTACGCGGCCCGCGTGCTCGAACTCAGCGGACAGACTGGCGCCTGGGCCGGTCCCCTGGTCGACGCCCTGCGTCTGGCCAGGCACGAGAGCCACCATGGCCCCAGTGCCGCCGACGTGTTCCTGCATGACGCCCTGCCCGATCGCGATGTGGGCATGCGCGTGGCGGCAGGCGCCGCGGCCTTGGCCTCACTTGCTGACGCGGAACGCGTCGGCCCCCTGCCCGATCGGCTCGGTGTGTATGACCTGGTGGTGAGGCCCGAGGCAGCGACCGACAAGATTGAGCACAGCCACTGGCACGTTGCCTTGCATCACCGGCGCAGCGGTGTGCGAACCCAGTACCACGCAACGGTACGCGGCCGTGGCGCGGCGATGCAGCTGTGGATCGCTGAGCGCCGTGATACTCTGCACCAGCAGTCACAAGCCCAGACAAGAGCGGAGCAGTTCTCTGTACATGAATTACCGGAACTCGCCGCACGCTCAGTGCTCAACGCGTCTCGCAGTGACGATACGCTGACTGCCCTCTAGCCTCTATAGAGTCCAGTCCCTGAACAGCTCACGCAGAGGAATGGAGCACGCAGAGCTCGTAGAGAAGTATCTCTAACATGTACTGTGTCGCGTCCTGAATAATGTCTA